>JBIOWO010000046.1:0-44601 GCA_044868555.1 Lacipirellulaceae bacterium
GTCCGGCCTCTGTGAGGCTAACTGTAGCCGGTCTCTGTGAGGCCGGACGGGCTGAGGTCGAAGACCTCGGCGACAGATGAATTCGGTTGACAGCCGCTTGCGGGCCACTTCGCCTTTGGGCAAGTGGCCCGCTTGCATAGAATAAGCAAGAATTGAATGTTCGAATGGTGAATGACGATTGAAACAACGGTCTTGCATTCGTCATTCGGGAATTCGTCATTCGTCATTATTCACGCACATACCCACCGTGCCACTTCCCGTCTGGCCCAATGGTCGAGTTCTACGAGCTCGTCGAGCGTCGGGTTCGGGTCGAAGTGATGGGCGTCCAGCACGCTGCGACACGCCGGGACGATTTCCGTAAAGTGTAGCTCACCATCGAGAAACGCCTCAACGGCTGCTTCGTTGGCCGCATTCAGCACGGCCCCGCTCGTGCCCCCGGAACGCGCACAGGCCTGCCCCAGCTCCAACGCCGGAAACCGCTCGAAATCGGCCGGCTCGAATTCCAGCCGCCAGCGTGTCGACCAGTCCAGCCGCTCGGCAATCCCCGGACGCCGGTGCGGATAATCGAGCGCGTATTGAATCGGCAGCTTCATGTCGGGCGGGCTCATTTGTGCGATCACCGAGCCGTCCAAAAATTCCACGAGAGAGTGCACCATCGACTGCGGATGGATGACCACGTCGATCTGCTCCGCACTTAAATCAAACAGCCAATGCGACTCGATGATCTCCAAGGCCTTGTTCATCATCGTTGCCGAGTCGATCGTGATCTTTGGGCCCATGTCCCAGGTGGGATGGGAGAGTGCATCGTCCACGGTCACCTGCTTTAGTTGTTCCGCGGACAGCGAACGAAACGGCCCGCCGCTGGCCGTGAGCACGATCCGCCGCACTTCCTCGCGCCGACCGGCCTGCAGGGCCTGAAAGATCGCGCTGTGTTCGCTATCGACGGGCAGGATCCGGCCGCCGCGCTCCACCGCCAGCCGCGTTACCAGTCCGCCGGCCATGACCAGCGTTTCCTTATTCGCCAGGGCGACCGTTTTCTTGGCCTCCAGCGCGGCCCACGTGCTCCGCAGGCCCGCGCTTCCCACAATGCCGGCCAGCACTACGTCCACCTCGTCGGCCGCGGCAATCTGAGCCAGGCCATCGGGCCCGACTAGCAGTTCCGTCCCGGCCGGCAATCCCGACCAGTTGAATTCCCGGGCCGCGTCTGCATCCGTGGCCACGATCCAGCGGGGCCGGCAGCGACGCGCCTGGTCCAGGAGCCGCCCCAGCTTCTGGTGGGCCGACAGGGCCACGGCTCGCAGTCGCCCTTCACTCGCCTCGATCACCTCCAGGGCGCTCGTGCCGATGCTCCCCGTCGAGCCCAACACGGCGATGTTCCTGGTCTCTGCGGGCATGGGCGAGCAAGTCGCAACGGAGTGATGAAAGGCCGGAGGTGCAACTTGAATCGATTATCGCGGGCGGACCAATTGCGCGGCTTAATGCGATCGTCCGCGGCGACGGTGTTCCGGACACGATGTCCCGTGGTATGTTTGTGGCGACCCGGCTCCCGTGGATCGCGTCGCGTTTTGAGCGAGGATCTGCTCGCAACTGGCAAGACACTTTGAGAAAAACTGACGCACCACGGGCCGGCAACAACCACAGGCGGACAGGCCATTCTAGGAGGGCCGATAGCAACGAGCAAGCCGAGCCGCGCACCCATTTCCCCGGCAAAACCGCGTGGATTCGTTGTTTTTTTGACCTCCGCATCATACGATGAACTTGCCGGCCGCGCCGTGCGTTGTGGAAAGAGTGAGCAGGCGAGCAAATAGGTGACAAATCGTCCCCATGGAAAAAGAACAACAACCCCCCAACTCGAACGACAAATCGGCCGATAAGAAGGCTCCTCCGCAGGGGGGCAACATTGTCTGGTACATGCTCGGCCTGGGCGTGCTGCTCCTGCTGATGGTGGCGATGTACAGCACCGGCACCGAGCAGTCGATGGATTGGAGCGACTTCGAGCGGCTTGTCGCGGCCAGCGATCCTACGGATGCCAACGCGCCGGGCTACGTCGACATCACCGATCGCGGCAATTCCCAAGCCAAAGTCCGAATTTCTGACCTGTCTCAGATTGTCATTGGCGAGCGCGAGGTCACGGCCAAGGTCACTCGCTCGCGCGCCAAATCCTCCGCTGGAACAACTACCACGACAACCCCCGGCGCCCCTGATGTGGCGCGCGAGAGCCGCGAGGAAAAGGTGACGCTGCGAGTCAGCCGGCCACCCGGCGAGACGAAACTCCTCGACTTGCTTCAGAAATATCATATCCCGAGCTACGCCGGTTCGCCGCAGCCCAACCCGCTGCTCAACTGGATCCCGCTGCTCCTGATGACCGGCCTGTTGGTGATGCTATTTTTGTTCATGATCCGGCGGATGGGCGGGGCCGGCTCGCCGATGGCCTTCGGGCGCAGCCGCGGCCGGCTCGTCGCGCAGGAAGATATTGAGGTCACGTTCGAGGACGTGGCCGGCATCGACGAGGCGGTGGACGAGCTTCGCGAGGTGGTCGAGTTCCTCAAAACGCCCGAGAAGTACCAGATGCTCGGCGGCCGCATCCCCAAGGGCGTGCTCCTGGTGGGACCGCCGGGAACCGGCAAGACGCTCTTGGCCAAGGCCGTGGCCGGCGAGGCGGGCGTGCCGTTCTTCAGCCTCAGCGGTTCCGACTTCGTCGAGATGTTCGTCGGCGTGGGCGCGGCCCGCGTCCGCGACATGTTCCAGCAGGCCGAACAGAAAGCGCCGTGCATCATCTTCATCGACGAGCTCGACGCGCTCGGCAAGACCCGCGGCAGCGGCAACTTCGGCGGCCACGACGAGCGCGAGCAAACGCTCAACGCGCTGTTGGTGGAAATGGACGGCTTCAACAGCAACAGCGGCGTGATCGTGATGGGCGCCACCAACCGTCCCGAGACGCTCGACGCGGCCCTGCTGCGGCCGGGCCGGTTCGATCGCCATGTGCTCGTGGATCGCCCCGATGTGGCCGGCCGCGAGGAGATCATCGAAGTCCACCTGCAAAATATCAAGGTCGACGCCGACGTCGATGTCAAAGCGCTCGCCGCGATCACCAGCGGATTCGTCGGGGCCGACCTGGCGAACATGGTGAACGAGTCGGCGCTGCTGGCTGCCCGCAAGGGGCACAAGGTCGTGACGATGGCCGACTTTAACGAGGCGGTCGAGCGGTCCAGCGCCGGCCTCGAGAAGAAAAGCCGCATCATGCGCGAAGACGAGAAGCTCCGCGTCGCCTACCACGAAGCTGGTCACGCCCTCGTGTCGTATTCGCTTCCCAATACCGACCCGGTCCACAAGGTTTCGATCATTCCCCGCGGCTTGGCCGCCCTCGGCTACACGATGTACCGTCCCGAGCAGGACCGCTTCCTGGTCACCCAGGGCGAGCTCGAGGCCCGCATTCAAACCCTGCTGGCCGGCACGGTCGCCGAGGAATTGGTTTTCGACGACGTCTCCAGCGGTGCACAAAACGACCTCGAGCGGGCCACCGAGCTCGCCCGCAGCATGGTCATGGACTTCGGCATGAGCCGGCTCGGCCGCGTCAATTACCGCGAGACCAACCGCAACCCGTTCTTGATCACCACGGATACGCCCCGCATGCAAACCCACAGCGAGCACACGGCCCGCGAGATCGACGAGGAGGTCAAGCGGATCATCGACGAAGGCCTGCAGCGGACGCGCCACATTCTGGAGAGCCGCCGAGCCGCCTTGGAGGCTATCAGCAACGAGCTGATCAAACAGGAAGTGATCGACGCCACCGAGCTGAAGCGGCTGATCGAGGCCAACTCCCCCAGCGCGATGCTCGTCCCCGGCACAGGCGCCGACGGCAAACGCCGAACCACCTCGGCGGCAGGCAAGCCGGCTCTCGACATCGACTCGTCTGAAATGGAAAAGGCCGAAGGGGAGTGAGGTGACACATGGCAACCGTTCCCACAAAAAAGGCTTCGGCAAAAATGCGCGAGTTCAGCGTAATCATCGAACGGGATTCGACAGGCTATTATGTCGCTACCGTACCGGAGCTGCGAGGTTGCCACACGCAAGCCAAATCGCTGGACAAACTCATGGACCGCGTGCGAGAGGTCATTCAAGTTTGTCTTGACGCGCACGGCCAGCCAGAAGGCGAGCCAAAATTCATTGGGATTCAGCGAATTCTGGTATAGCCATGGCGCGGCTTCCTCGAATTTCAGGTCAGAAGCTGATCGCGGCGTTGGAGAGGGCGGGGTTTGAAGTGTTGCGCGTCCGCGGCTCCCATCACTTCCTTCAACATGCGGACGGTCGCGCAACAACCGTGCCCGTGCATCGTGGTGAAATCATCGGACCGGGATTGCTGCTGAAGATCCTGCGCGACTGCGAGTTGACGCGCGACGACTTGACCAAATTGCTATGATCCGGTGGGTTTCCAATTGATCTTGGCGGCAGCACAGACGATTGCTCGCAATCTCGGTTCTTAGCGAACTCGATTGGATCTCACTGGCTGATCGCCCCCAGTTTTTCATTCAACACTTTCTCGACCGCGTCGCGTTGTTCCGATGGCACCGTGGCCACGGTACGCTGCCACCCGTGCCTCAACTCCAGCCGACCGCTTCCGGCGCGATCACACATTTTTGCCCGCACGGCCGACCAGGGCCAAAAGTACATGCCCTGCTTGACAATTCCTTTTTCACAAAGGTCCACCCGTGACGTGTGCATGCCGGCGGGCACAAACACGACAAACACACCGAAGCCGAAGCCGCACGACGACTCCACCCATCCCGACATCCAGCCATAGTGGAACCCCACGTAGTAGAGTCCACTCGCCACGGCTGCAGCGATTAAAGTTCTCAACCAGTGGTGTTGAACCGTTAATCGCACCAGGGGTGATCCCGGCAATGAAGTCTTCGATCGCCACCGCATTGACACAAGGAACGATGCGAGGGACCCCAGTAGCATCGCTTGCCGAAAGTTGTCGGTCATGGGCGCGTAAGTGCTAAGGATCATGAAGCCGGCAACCCATAGGACGACGACTAGAATTGTCCGCAGCACGTAGGTTGAGTCCTCATTTCGTCCGGCGACTGAAGGGGTCGAAGCCTTAGCATCAACCAACGTTTGCGCGACGGCACGATGCGCGAGCGGTATCGATATCCTCAGTGTTCCCTCATTGCCCCTCTGATCAAGACCGCGTACGACCAATACGCCGGCATCGCTCGATACCCATTGATGGTCAATCAGATGATCCCATCGAAACAGTCGTTGGTCCCACAGAATTCCGAATTCGCATAGACGGACGTGTTTCCGCCACCATAACATCGCCACGGCTCTGCCAAACCAGAAAACGCTGATTACCACTTGAATTCCGCTGGTGAGCATGAGTTCGAAATAGCTTCGCGTTGAGCCAGGCGCCACGACGAACAGGTTGATCGGGAACATCATGAATAGACTTGCGGCAATCGCCAAGGCAATGTCCAGCCTGCGTCGAGCTGGAGTCACATTGATAACGTTTTCGTCAAACATCGGCAGCCGTAACAAAGTGCGGCCGGCAAGTTTCTCTGCCTCCGCGCGTCGCCGCGCCATGCCGCCAATCCAAATAAAGCCAGTGAAGAGCCACAATCCCCAAAGCGTAAGCAGCCGAATTTGCGTGTCAGGTTCGAGCCGACGAACAAGAGGACCGATAGTGGCGGCCAACGCGGCCACGAGCGCCATCGCCATCAGCATGGCTCGCATGCTGAATCGCGCGTCGGTCGGTTCGGGCAGTGTCGCCGGCAGGGGATTGGCGTCGTTGGACATCCTCGGGCTCATGAATAGTTTCTAGCAATAAGCACCGAACCCGCTGCCATTTTAGCGTCGGCCGTGTGTAGACGCATCCGGGCTCGCCAATCATGATGGAGTTGTTGCCTTTCAACTCCGTGAGTCGCCCCAATGCGCCGCCTTGACTTGTCCGTCCTCGCTGCTCGAGCCGCCCTGCCTCTTGGCCCCACGGCGATTGCCGCGGGCCTGGCGATCCTCATGGCCGCGATCCTCTGGCCGGGCATGCCTGTGGTGACGGCGATGGCTTTAGTCGCCCTTGGCGCGACTTGTGCTACGCTCGCCCGACTTCGCAGCGCAGCGGCCTTTCTACCGATGATGCTGGTCCACCTCGCCATCTATGGCAGCCTGTACGTAATCTTTGTTGGCGCCACGCTCGACGCCGCCACTCGCTCCGGGCCAGGCTTGAGCATCCTCACCATCGCCGACTTGGCACTCAGCGTCTGCCCGCTGGCGATCGCTCTGGAGCGAGTGTGGTGCCAACTGCGCACCGGCCGCTCAGCCGAGTAGCGTTTCGGCAACATCCGGCTGCTCTGCAGCGACGCATTGACGCAATCGGTCCAATCGGACCGCCGCGCCGTCGCCCACTGCCGCCGGCAATCACAGCCGTTTGACCCTCGGCTGATCCTGAACTAGGGTTTTGTTGGAGCGGACAGCAACCGCTTCATGCGTCGCTCGCTTCGTGGACGGAACCGGCAGGATGCGGCCAACAGGATTGGCCCGTTACGCAGCGACGTCTCCTCCACTGCTCCTCAGATACCTCCTCAAACGGCCGGCGGATCCACCCGGGTCCACGCAACCGGCGCCGCGCTCGCCGCTACCCACCAGGAGTGTCACCGTGAAGAAGCCGCGCAAAAATCGGCCACGCCGTCTGCAATATGAGGCCTTGGAAGCCCGCCAAATGATGGCCGTCTCGGCCGGGCTCAGCGGTGGCGTGCTGACCGTCAACAGCAACGATGCGGCCGACGCGGTCAATTTCAAGCAAACGAGCGGCAAAATCTCGATCAACGGCGTCAGCGGCTCCTGGAGCGCGACGAAGGTTAAGTCCGTGGTCGTCAATCTCAACGGTGGCGACGACAGCGTTTCGCTGAATAGCTTCGCCAACGGCGGCAATCAGATGCTGGCCGAGAATGTGACGGTCAGAGGCGGCCTCGGCAATGAAGTGGCACATCTGGCCAACGGCCAAGACGTTCACTTCAGCGGCGTCGGCAACACCCTGTATGTCGGCTCGAACGGCGCGGCCTACATGAACGGCGCCACGCTCAATTTCGGCAACACAATACAGACCTCGTTGAGCAACGGCGTATTGACGGTTACGGCCACGAATGCGAACGACAGCCTGAAATTCCTGCAGTCCAACGGC
Source organism: Lacipirellulaceae bacterium (assembly GCA_044868555.1). Taxonomy (GTDB): domain Bacteria; phylum Planctomycetota; class Planctomycetia; order Pirellulales; family Lacipirellulaceae; genus JABDGM01. The sequence goes on from JBIOWO010000046.1 coordinate 7,178, forward strand.
TGGTTCGGTCTTCAGGGCGGCACGATCGGCTGGTGGCAGGCGTCGGCCGTCAATTCCGTCGTCGTCCGACTGCAGGAAGGCGACGACTACGTCTCGCTCGATAGCCTTGCAAACGGTGGCCAGGAAGCGTTCAGCAAGCTATTTACCGTTCATTCCGGCGAGGGCGATCAATCGGCCCACCTGGCCAGCGGCGATGATGTCGATTTCAGCGGCTGGGGCCATGTGTTAAGTGTCCCGGCGGCAGGTTCGGCGACACTCGACGGTCAACCGGTGAGCACCGTCGACGAAGTCCAGGCTTCGTTCAGTAACGGCGTCTTGACCGTCACCGGCAAGAACGGCGACGACAATCTTAAATTCTTAGAGTCCAACGGCTGGTTTGGCCTCCAGGGCGGCGTCATCGGCTGGTTCTCCACGGCGAGCGTCACTTCGGTGGTCGTGAACCTGCGCGGCGGCAACGACTACGTATCGCTCGACAGCCTGTCCAATGGCGGCGGTCAGGCTTTAAGCGAAACATTCACCATCAATTCCGGCGCCGGTAACGAAACCGTTCACCTGGCCAACGGCGAGGACGTCGCATTCAGTGGGGCGGGACACCAGCTCGTAGCCAACGCGTCGGGCACCGTTACGCTTGACGGCCAGGTGTTGTTCGACGATGACCCACCACCACCGCCACCGCCCCCACCACCGACCAACTGGTTCGACACGCACATCACCGACGCGGCCCTCCGCGCCCTGGGGCACGATTTGTACCTCGACAACCTGATCGACCGTAACGACATGCTCGCCCTGTTGAACAACGTGAAAGACGGCGGCGTGATCGACGGCACGGAGCTCACCGATCTCCGCAGCGTTGTTGCCGCCTCGTCGTTGTTCGGCTCGCTGGCCCACGTGCAGGAACTGGCCGACTATATCGCCAACGGCACCGCGGCCAACGCGAAGTATCAGGGCGCGGCGCTCGGCAACTTGGCTGCCGGCTCGTCGAGCACGCAGCTCGATAAGCTGGTGAACAAGTGGTTCTTCGGACTCGACCGGCCCAATGCTCAAGACCCATACGGAATGTTTTCCAGCTATCGGCAGTTTGCAGGCCAATTATTCGTGAGTGGCGCCGCCTACGACGACATCAAACAAGGTTCTGTCGGCGACTGCTACTTCGTGATGGCCCTTGCGGAAACCGCGCTCCGCAGCAACAGCACGATCACGAACATGTTCATCGTCAACGGCGACGGCACCTACACCGTAAAGTTCTACGGCGCTGCAGGCGTGCACTACGTCACCGTCGACTCCTACCTGCCCACGAACGCCGGTGGGTCGCTGTTCTATGCCTCGCGCTGGTTGAACTACACGAATACCGGCGGCGAATTGTGGGTGGCATTGGCCGAGAAAGCGTATGCCCAGCTGAACGAATTTGGCTGGAGCCGACCCGGCTCGTACAGCGGGCAGAATACCTACTCAGCGCTCAGCGGCGGTTACATTTACGCCGCGCTCGGTCACGTCACCGGCCAGTCGACCTCGGCGTTCACGATGACCAGCTCCGGCAGCAGTTTCACGACCTTCGTCAACGCCTGGAACGCGGGCAAGTCGATCGGCTTCGCATCATACTCGTCGCCGCCCAGCGGCAGCGGTGTCGTCGGCGGCCATGCGTACGCAGTCGTCGGCTATAACGCCGGTAATCAGACAGTCACGCTCTTCAATCCGTGGGGCACCGATCAGAACCAGGCTCCGCCTCACCTCACCCTTACCTGGGCGCAGATCCAACAGTACTTCCAGTACTTCGATCGCACGGTGTAGAGACGCCTTAGCGCGGCTCGCCCCACAGCGTCAGCACGAGTTTCCGTCGTCCGCCGCGATTGCGGTGCTCGCACAGATAAATTCCCTGCCACGTTCCCAGACAGAGCGCCCCGTGGGCCACGGGAATTGTCAGGCTGCTGCCCAATAGCGACGCCTTCACGTGGGCCGGCATGTCGTCCGGCCCTTCGCACGTGTGCCGGTACGGAAAATCCTCCGGCGCAATAGCCGAAAACGAGGACTCCAAGTCGGCTGGCACATCCGGGTCCGCGTTCTCGTTGAACGTCAGCGAGGCCGACGTGTGCTGCACAAATACATGCAGCAGGCCCGCCTCGATCTGGGCCAGCTCCGGCAGAGCGGCCACCACGTCACGCGTGATCAAGTGGAAACCCCTCGAATGGGGCGGCAATTCGATTCGGCGCTGAATCCAGGGCATGGCGGGTGCTGCGATTGGTCAATTATTCGATAGTGGCGGAAGCAGAAAAGAATTTACTTCTTTAGCGCGAACCTTCGCCTGCTTCACCGCATATTAACTTAAGTGTCGATGTTGACACACGGGTGGTGAGGCTTCGCCCATAGACGGCGTTGTTCAGACGATCCTATTTGCCTAAGCCGCAAGGTTTTACGACTCGTGTGCGGAAGGTTTTGGGAAGTCGAAAAACGTTGGCGGGAAAAACTTGACTTTAGGTTCCGATCGACAATAATCGTCTGATTAAGACCTTATTAAGGCCGACCACCCTACGAAGCTACATCCCACCTGATTTTTGGTTGGCCCTGTTACGAAATCTTCGGTACGCGGCAAAAGGTGAGCCACCATTGGCCGCGCGACACCCGTCCAGGCACCGAGACACTATCTACCTATCCAGGAGTTCGACTCTTATGCCCGATCCGACGCTCAAAAATGTTTTCGAGGCGATCCTCAAGTATGGCCACGACGAGGACTTCGCCCCGAAAAGAGACGATGATTTCAAGGCCACGCAGGCGCCGGCCGGCACTCGCGAAAAACTGGAGGTTTTGGCCGACCGCGTGCGCCGAGGCCAGCCCCTTTGGCACGATGACGACCGTGGTGACTATAGTGGTTTGACCGGAGCAATTCGTCCCCGCGACTAGCCGTTGGGACGGACGCTCCGCAGATTTGCGGGCCCGAATACAGGACGCCGTTGCAGCCCCACGTGGTTGCAACGGCGCCCTGTTTTTGACAGCAGGTCAAATGGTCGAACCCGTGCGAATGCCGACGGGGATCCGGCGCATTGCTCCACGATTTGCCGATTCGCTAGGCGCTGCGCCGCACCGACTCGGCGTCGCCAGTCGCCTCGGTCGCAGGCGTGGCCCGTGCCGGTTCGTGAGCCTCGAGCTCATCGCGAAGCACCAGTACGCTGGTCGGCGCGTCGATGCCGACACGCACCTTATCGCCCGATATTTTGACGATCGTCACGACGATCGAATCACCCAATCGAATGCGCTGCGATTCCTTGCGCGAGAGAACAAGCATCGACAACCTCCGTGTATTCTTCAACGGGTAGTGTAACTATGTATACCAACCCGCGGATGATCGGTCAAGTCCGCTTCCCACAGCCCTTCGGGCACCGGGCATGACCGGTTTCGTCCCTGAAACCTTCTTTGCTCACTCCCGCTGCTAGCTCGACAGGCTCAGGCTGTCGTCAATGCGCGGGGGTGCTATCAACTGCGTCTTACGGAACCGCTCGCCGCGCGAACCGTAAAACAAGATCGTGTTGCTGTCCGTCTCCCAAATCGCGGTCAGGCAGAGCGATCGTGGGCCGTGCAACAGGAAGTACACGCCGCACGGAGCGCCGCTACGCACCAGGATTCGTTCATATAACGGGAAAGAGTTTGCTTCGAGTCGGTCCTTTTCACACAGGGTTTCGTTTACGTAACGTCGTATTGCATGTAAGTCATCAAGCCGCAGAATGTCCGTCGACATGCGGATTCAATCCCTCTGTTAAGGTATGAATACATAAATGATGTCCGCTTGGTTGGCTGGGTCGTGGGCCGAGATGGCGAATGCCGCGGATACACCAGAGGCCCGCTTCGCGTCCAGGAAAGGCCGCACCCAGGCGGCATCCTCATCGCGAAGCCAGAGCCACCCGTCCGGAGACCTGATCGCCACCCGTTCCCAAAATCGGCGCTACGCCAACCGCACAAAATATATCGGTCAGCGAATCAACGCACCTTTGGGCGACTTGGAGATTTGGGTTGAATGGGAAATGCACGGGGCGCGCATTGTGTTGGATTGCGCAACAGGGAACTTCGAGAATTCCAGCGGTCCACACCAGCCGATAGCCGACGAACTGCGCCTCACCGCAACTGCCCGCGTATCGGCCACATGCGAATCGCGCTACTCCGGAAAGATGCCGGCTCCGAAATTGTCGCGCGGCGGCGGTGGCGCAGGCGCAGGCCGCGAATGCTCGGCCGGCGGATCCTGACGGAAATGTGGCTTGCCACTCGCCACATCTTTTGCCGCGGCGGACCGTGTCGCGATGTGAGGTTGTTCGGACGCCGCCGAGGTGTGCGGCTGATCGAACCGCGCCGGCCGGCCGCGGGGCGCATCCGAATACTCGTAGTCGAAATCATCGTACCGCGAAACGTATCCCGGCAACTTGGCCCGCTCGATTTCCTGGAAGAACTCCTCGATCACAAAATTCTGAATCATTTCGCGGCAGCTCGAATTGATCGGGTGGGCGATATCGGCATACAACTTGGCCCGGCCATCTGCATCCTTGGGAGCCCGCGACTCAGGTTGCCGATCGCCGCACTGATTGCAATACGCCGCCCGCAGATGGTTTTTCATTCCACACTTGGGACAGTGGGCCGTCAGCTTGCGGCTGGGCATGGCCACGAACGGTCCGTTCGACCCGTCGATGATCTTCAGGTCACGCACGACAAAGCAGTTGTCGAACGTGATCGAGCAGAAAGCCTTCAGCCGCTCGCCTGGTTCTTCCATGAGCTTGATGCGAACCTCGGTGATTTCCACGGTCGTTCTCCTTGCGTAATCGCGCGACCTAATGACAACTGCGTGTAGCGTAGATGAGACCGAGTTGACGCGCTCTGAGTACGGCGGCCAGCCGCCGCGCCTGCCGGGCGTGACGGCAGACGCCGAAATAACTTGAACCGCTCCCCGATAATTGATGACCCAGGCAGCCCAACTGCTCGAAGACCCGACGTACCCGCTCGATCCACGGCGCAAGCGTAGCCGCCGCGGCTTCCAGGCGGTTTATCATCAAACGCCCTAATTCGCCGTATCGGCACGAGCGCAACGCCGAAACCAGCTCATCCAAACGACTTCGACCGGGTTTCGTTGTTTCGACCAGCCGGTCATGGGCTTCGTAGACATCCGCCGTATCCAAGCCCGCCGGCGGTTTGACAATCACAAAATGCAAGGGCGCGATTCCGGTCAGCGGCTCGACGCGCTCACCCCGTCCGCGACAGATTGCCGCACAGCCGCCGAGGAAGAACGGCACGTCGCTGCCAACTTCCGTAGCCAACTCGAGCAATCGATCGCGGCTCCAACCGAGCCCCCACATGCGGTTGGCGAGCGACAATGCGGCTGCCGCGTCGCTCGATCCGCCACCCAGGCCGGCCGCCATCGGAATTCGCTTGATGAGCTCGACGCGCGCCCCGGCTGCGCAGCCGCTCCGTTCGCGCAGCAATTTCAGCGCACGAATCACCAGATTGCGATCCCCACCTGGAGGGAGTTCATGCGGCGGCGGATCCCGGGCCGACAGGCACGAGCGAACCGTGAGCGAGATTCGTCCCGGCCGGCCGTCGCTCGCCGGTGGCGAGGACGCGAGCGCCAGCGAATCCCACCAGCGAACCGGCACGATCAGCGTTTCCAGCTCATGGAAACCATCGGCGCGGCGACCCAAAACGTCGAGGTAGATATTGAGCTTGGCCGGCGCTCGAACGGTCCGCGTGCAATCGTCCCTGCGGAGGTACATCCGTTACACCGTAGCATTCCGGAATCACGCCGTGGGCTGGCGCCGTAGTGGCCATCAACCTCGCTGCCCTTCGAATCACCCAGGGCGCATTTCGCGCATGCCCCACTCCATGGACTTGGTCGTGGTTGTGATGCCACGCCGCCCCGCAGCAACCAGTGCGCACTTCACAGAACCGACCCGCGCGACGAGGGCTGCAACGTCTGACGGCACCGGGATACACAACGTAAAGCCTGCTGGCCAAAAATTTTATAACTACTTCGGAGTCACGTCAATATTTTTTGCTTCCGCGCTTGACACGCATCCTGCCTGCCCCGAAACCGCACAAGTCGCATCGACGTTTGGCAAGACAGGGGACTTGCGCATGACCGCGCAATGGAAGTGACTTTGCGGTGAGGTCGACGAACGCGCAGACTATATCACGCGAGTTGGATTATTGGGACCGCGATCTTCCAAATATCGGCCTGCACCGCTTCGATTGGCCGACCAGCGTCAATCACGTGAATGCGGCTATTCGGCTGGGCCGCTTCGGCGAGAAAGCCGTCGCGCAGCCGTTGGCGGTAGTCGTCGCCCTGGCTCTCCATCCGGTCCCGCGTGCGTTGGAGGCGGCTGTCCGCGGCAGCCGGCGGCATGTCCAAGAGAAAAACGCAATCCGGACTGATGCCGTCGGTGGCCACGCGGCCGACTTGGCGGATGGTCTCGACGTCCAACCCGCCAGCGTGACCCTGGTACACCACGTTGGCGAGCAGGTAGCGGTCTGACACGACAATTCTCCCCATTTCCACCGCTGGCCGGATCACTTCCTCCACCAGCTGTGCCCGCGCCGCCATGTACAGCAGCATTTCGCAGCGCCGGCCAATCGGCAGCCCTTCGCCGCCATGCAGCAGAATTTCACGGATGGCATCGCCAACGGCCGTACTACCCGGGTCGCGGCATTCAACGACGTCGTAGCCACGCGCGCGCAGCGCGTCGCAAAACAGCCGCAGCTGAGTCGACTTGCCTACGCCGTCAATGCCGTCGAACGAAAAAAACATCGGAACTGAAGGGTCTGTGGACTGTGGTCTGTGGACTTTTGTCTGTCGTCCACGGACCACGGTCCACAGACTACCGATCACTACTCCTCCCCGTTATACATCACCGCCATATTCCGCGCCCGCTGGGCCACGATTTGTCGCAGCCGCGCCGGCTTCAGCACTTCGGCTTGATCGCCGTAGCCCAGGATCCACCACACGATCTCGTGAAGTCCGGATACGGTGGCGCGAAACTCTAGCGACCCGTCGTCGAGCAGCTTCGTCCGCTGCGTTTTGTGCCATTTCACTTCCGCCACATTTCGCGCCACGAGCGGCTGGAAGCGGATGACGACCTGATATTCCTGCCCCGGCTGGGGCATCAAGTTCCAGGCGTTTCCCAAGTAGCGTTCCAGGTCAAATCCTCGCGGCACGGAAAATTTCTCGCGGAGCGTCGTCAGCGATTCGATTCGCGTCAGGTTAAAAGTTCGCACGTCGCGGTGCAGCGCCGATCGGCCAATGACGTACCAACTGTGCCGACTGAATATCACGTGGTATGGCCGAAGTCGGGTCGTAATTGTCTCCCACTCGGTAAAGCTCTCGTACACCATGCGGACCACGCGCCGCTCGGCGATCGCGTCGACCAGTTGCTGATAAATGCCGGCCTTCTCGGCGAGCCGACCAACCTGGTTCAGCTGGATCTTGATCGCCGGAGCCACTCGCCGCAACTCTTGACGCAGCGCGGCCGGCAAATTGCCTTCCAGCTTCAGCGCCGCCGTGTACGCCGGCTCATAGAACGGCAGCCGGTCATCGCGCCCCAACTCGCCCGCCAACGCGACCAGCGACAACGCTTCGGCGGGCGTAAAATTGATCGGCGGCAGAAAGAAACCGCCGGAAATCGAGTATCGCTGGACGTCGTGATCGTAAGTGAGCGGCACCCCCGCCATGCGCAGCGACTGGATGTCCCGCATCACCGTGCGCTCGCTCACGCCGCACGTGAGTGCCAAGCCGCTAACGCTCCGCCCATTGCCAGACTGGAGGATTTGCAGCAGACGGAGCAGCCGCGTGATTCGCTTGGTGTTCATCGGTGGTCGGCCATCGGCTGCTGCGGTCACTTTCCGACGGGGTGCTCATCGGCCGCGCGTTCCCCGGCGCCGGTAGCGTCTCCCCCGGCCCAAAATCCATTTCCGGCATGGTCGCCTCTTCCGGCGACGGAGACATACCCTCCATCCCCTGGTAGGCGCCATCCGGCTCGCAACACTCGGTGGAGCCTTGCGGGACGGGCCCACGGCTCAGCACCTTGGGACGCGTGTAACCGTAGTCCAAGTACAAGCCGGCATCGCGCTTGCGAGCCTGCCGCAGGGCGTCGAAGTACGCCTTGGCCGGCCACTCGCCCTCGGCCAGATACACGCCGTCGTAATCCAGCATCGAGCCTTTGCGATAATGGACGTTCATTATAGCCTTGTTGTAATCGACAAGCGACCGGTAGTAGGCGCTCTCCGCCTCGGCCCGCCGCCGCTGGGCGTCGAGCAAAAGATCGAGCGTCACCCGGCCCGCTTCGTACGAGGCATTCACCGTCGAGACTTCCGTCTCCGCAGCCAACCGCCGATTGAAGTTCGACTGCACCAGGCCGTAGTTCAGATCCAGGTCGCGAATCGAGTCGCCCAACTGGTGCGATACTTCCAACTCCAGATCCTGCAGAATCGCCCGGTCGCGAGCCAATAGCAGCTCGTGGTGCCGCACACCGGACAGCTCCTGCCGATAGCCGATCGGCACCGACAACTGCAACCCAAGTTGCCAATTCTGAAATTGGCCGCTGGTCAAGACGCCGAAGGCGGTCGAGTCCTGCAACTCGAAATTTTGGCCTCCCGAGGTGCTGATCAAATCATCGCCCAAGCCCAGCCAACGATAGCGACCTACAGCGTCGAGCCGCGGCAAGAGCATGTTCCGCGCTGCGATCAACTCCATTTCGCGTCGCTTGATTTCCCATTTCTGTTTGCGGATTTCCGTCCGCCGCGAAAGCGCCTCGCACTGAATTCCGGCCCAATCGAAGCCCGCACGGGCGGTGGTCGGCTCGTCTGCCGGACGAATCAAGCGCCCGTCCGACATCGACAGGCCCAGGATGTAACGCAACCGGTTCTCCGCCCGGTAGAGATCCGTCAACGCCTGTTCCACCTGAGCGCGGAACAAAAAGTACTGAGACCGCGATTGCGCTTCCCGGTCCGCTTCGCCACCCTTGGAACCCGTGGCCATCTTCGCATGCGCTATCTTCCAGGTTGCCAGCGCGCTGTCCCGGCCCATCTTGCGGGCTTCCAGGTCGCGGTACGTGAAATACAGCTCCCAGTAGGCGTCTTCTACGTCGCGCACCAGGTTCCGCACGCCGCCTTCGAAATCGGCCAACGTTTGATCCGTGCGAATCCGCGCAATGATCACGCCGTCGATCGGGTTGCCGAAGCCGGATGAGTACTGGTCGAAGCTCATCGGGCCGGCGATGCGGTTGTATTGCGCGCCGCCGCCCTGCAACAACGGATGACTGATGGTAGCTTCCAAGTTCGTCTGCCACGAACTCGCAAATAGTTGACTCGGACTGGCCGGTGTCGGGCCAGGGAACACCGACGGAACGTTATTGGCCAGGTAGTTGGTGTTGTTGCGAATGCCAACCTGGGTACCGACGGCAGTCGTCTTGGTAATACCGCTGGTGAACGTGCCAACGTCCTGATTCAGGACGTTGGGAAACAGGCTGGCGAATGCACCGGCGGCCGGCCGGTTCTGTGGCTCGCGGTTCTTTTCCCAGAACACGCTGGCGTCCAGCTGGGCGTCGAAGGCACTCAGCGCTGCTTCCGGTCCCTGGCCGTTGAACGGCGAGCCGACCGACAGGCCGGTTACCGTCTCAGCCAGTGCCGGATCGTACGTCGTCGTCACGGCCACCGGACTGACCAATGTCCGCGAAATTGTTTCCGGAGCGGTCGACGCCACGCGTCCGCCCAATTGCCGCATCACCTGGCTGTTGCACAACGTAATCTGCACCGCCTCTTGCAGCGAAAGGTCCCAGATCACGTAGTCTTCGGTGTTCTTGAGCGTCAGCGGCGGACGCGTGTTGTTCACTTCGTCCAGCGACGGCTCGTTGACGTCCGGATACTCGATGTCCGTCGCCACGTCGATATAATGCGAAAGATCGCCGTCCTCACGGCAGTAGAACGGCTGCTGCGGCGCACAACCGGGCGCGAGCATCGCGGCGCTGAGCACCAGCGACCAGAATTTGCGGTACTGCCGATTCATGGCTGTTGCTTCCTGACTGAGCGGCATGCCACGCGACCTGTCTGTCGCTGCAGGCTCGAAACCCGTGGTACCAGCGGCCATGGCGTTCCCAACGGCAGTTGCCGCCACGAGTTCGCCCGACCGTCCCCCCGGGCCGTCGCTCACTTCATGAGGCCGCAATGCGAACGGCGACCCTCAGTCAGAGCAATCAGCACAACTGGTATCGTCGGCCCAATCGTCAAACTTTGACGATTCTGGCCCCTTTAACAGATTGCCGCGACAGCGGTGCGAGCACTTGATGTAGCCACGTTTCTCCGAAACGCGGGTCTGGAAGTCGCAGGTTAGAGAGGTGCGATTTTCGGAGAAACTCGCCTACACACCCATGCCAGCAAAATCGGCCAGATCGGCCACGCTGGCCACTTTGCCCAACTGCGTTACCCGCGCAGCCAGGCTGCCGGCCGCAATGAAGTGGTCGAACTCGATGAGTACGGCCCTCTCGACCACGCTGCGAAACCATGCCAGCACGTCCGCCGGCAGGCCGCCGCACGTCTCGGCCATCAGCTCCACGGCCAGGTCGGCCCGATCGGCCTTGCAGTCGCTGAGGTCCGTGATGACGGTGCCGTCGAACGAGAAACGGACCATGTTGATCACGTCCGAATTCGCGAGCCGCAACACGCACCGCGTGTTGTAGAGATAGTATGCATTCGCCGTGCCGTGCGTATCAATCGCCCGCTGCAACTGCTGGCATCGCGACCGAAACGCCGGCGACGCATCCAACGGCACGTCCACCCGCCCCACCGACCGGAGCGGCAGACAATCGAACGCAATGTCGACCAGCGGTTCCATCGTTAAACGCAACGTCAGATGGCGAAATCAACCACCGGTACCGCTCACTTGCGTGCTGTCCGCAGGCGTCGCCGCCCGATCCCACACGAGCGTCAGCCAGCCATCGTTGCTCGTGCATTCCCTGAGCTCGAGCGGCCCGGCGTTCGCCAGCGCCCCTTCCGGCTCAAATTTCCCAAACTCGATCGTATTCGGAAAGCCCTCTCCCTGCGCCGAGCGGGAGTTGAATTCTTTGATGAGATTATTTCGCTGCGCAGCTCTTACGCTTCCCAGATCGCCGCCGAAGTTCGTGGGCAGGGCGTCCAATTCGCCCTCCCGACGCAGCACGATGCCGCCATCCTTTAGCTCCGGCACAAACATGCCCCAAACATCCCAACCCGTAAACGGATCACTCGAGCCCGATTCCAAGCGCGCAATGTGCAGCGTCAGCTTCACCTTGCCGCCTGCAAAATCGACCGATATCGGCCGGCCGGGCCGAAACCTAAGCGACCAGGCCTTGAAGCCCTCCGCGGGCGCCGCCGCACCCGCCGCGGAATCCGTTTTTCGCTTCTTCCAGGCATCCTCCAGCCACTTCGGCATCTTCACGTCGAATTTGGATTCCTGCCCCGCTTCCGCCTGGCTAACCGTCGCACCGCTGAGCGTGATCCCCGAATAGTTATTCACGGCCGATTCGTGCAGCCGCATCGTCATATCGTGTCCCTCCGGCTTTGCCGGCGGCGCGGCCGACGCGGCCAGCTGACTGCGACCGGCCTGGGTCACTTCGAGCGACAACGCATCTTTAGTCGAACTGAATTGAATATGGTCCGGCACCTCGCCGCGGCGAGCCAGCGGGCGACGATAATCGTCCTCATAGCGCTTCCGCGCATCGCCCAGCTTGTCGCGCACTTCGTTGTTGATCCGCCGCTCAATCCGATCTTCCGCGTGGTCCGAGGCGATCGCTTCGGCCCGGCTCTTGCTTTGCCGCGCCCGCTGCCAGCCGATGTTCGACACCATCCGGCTGCCCATTCCGCCGCCGCGCTTGCTAATCGAATGGAAGTCTGTTTTTGTTGTTGCATCGGCCTTGGCGGGACGGCTGTCGAACGCGCGATCGGACAGCTCCACTCGCTTCGTGGCCACGAAATCGGTGTGCCCCGTGCTGCGGATCACCGCCGGCCCGTTGTGCCCGACGTTTTGCGAGACGCTGTGCCCGGTCGAAGTCAGTTCCAACACGCCGGCTTTGTCCGACGGCAGCGGCGCGATTTCCACCTTGCCGGTCGTGTGGGCGTCGCCGCGAATGCTCGTTCCCAGGATGTTGTCGGTGATCGGCTCCGTGCGATCAATCGGCTCCGCGGCCGCTTTCAGCAGCTCTCCCGATATTTCGATGAACGCGTTCGGCTGGCCGAATTCCTTGCGCACCGCCGCCACCAGCTCGGGCGCCTGGCCGATCGCCGTCACGATCGCCAGTTGGTTGGCGAGCGCCACGTCGTTGGCCGGCGTTGGCTCCTGGCGAAACTGCGCGAGCGCTTTCGTGAGCGCGTCGAGTTGTTGGCCGTAAATGCCCGCCGGGTTTTCCCATTGCGACACGGCCGCCAGATCGCGATACCGTCGCAGCGCATCGGCCACGGCGCGAAACTTGGGAAGTTCCAACCCATTCGCGTCGCGGTTCAGCCGATCGAGCGTCGCATCCAAGGCGTTCAACTTGGGAGCGCCTTCCGCCGCGAGCGCGTCCTGAAGCGCGTCCCAGTTCAAAAACTTCAACCACATCTTGCCATTGGCACTGGATGGTTTGACGAATCGTTCGAGGTCGCCCATCCGCTGTTTCAACGTCGCGCGGGCAGCCGACACCTGCTCGGCAGTCACCGGCTGAAAGCTGTCGCGGGACTTCTGCACGAGGGCGGCCAGATCGTCTTGAGCCCGCCCGATCCCCGCCGGCAGCAACCAGGTCGCCGCGAGCACGATCGCTGTCGCGCAGCACGATAACTTCTTCGATTTGTCCATCACCGCCACCGAGTTGATTCCAATACGCATCGCAATATCCTTTCCATGCCTGGCGGACAGATCACACCGGCCGTGCCCGGTCCATCGGCGGTCCAAGACGGCCGCAACATCAATGTGGGTAGATACCGACGATCGAGTCGGCAACCCAGGGAAAGCTTCCTGCAATGGCTGGCAAGACTCCCACACCACGCCCGCAGAGTTTGACCAGTCTACGCCCACAGCCGCAGATTGTCTAGGCTTGCAATGGGAGCCTATTTAGCGGCCGAGCTTGCTCGGCAGGGACGCGCGTGCCAACTCCTTAGAGGCACTACTTTCCTTCGCGTAGCAATTCGAAGTATTCTTCTGCGTGCTCGCGCCGGCTGCTGGGCAGGCGTTCACTAGTGAGCGGGTCGGCTGGCTCCGCGCTCAGCGTGGCCATTTCTTCCTTGATCGACTCGGCCACTTCGCCCTTGATGTTTGGCCCCTCGACTAGGCCGCCGAACGTCGCCGCGCCCCGGCCAGGATTCTGACGCACCCGCGTGTCGCGGAGATTCGTCGCGTTCTTTTCTTCCGGTCGCGGACCCATCCCTGGCCCGGTTCCCATGCCCATGCCCGGCGGCCCGTCCATTTTCATGCCATTCATGCCGTTCATGCCGAACTGGTTGCCCTGGCACTGCTCGCAGCCGTCACCGCCGCAGTTTTCGCAGGCCATCGCGTCCTTGGCCATATCGAGTTGATTCATGGCCGCATCCAGCATCTTCATCTCTTCCATCTCTTTTTGCATCTGGTCAAGCTGCTGCGCCATCTGGGCCATCGCGTTGGCCGCTTTCTGGCCGTCGGCTTGCTGTAGCCCTTGCTGCATTTGCTCCATCTGCTGGGCCAATTGCTGCAGCCGATTCATTTGCGGTTGTTGCTGTTTGAGCTGGTCGAGCTTCTGTTGCAGCTCGCCCGCCTTGGCCATGTTGCCCTGACGCTTCTGCTGGTCGATCTGTTTCTGAAGGTCATCCATCGCCTGCTTGTGGGCATCGACGGCGGCTTGCAGTTTGTCCTTCATCTGCTCGAGCTGCTTCGCGAGATTTTCTTTGTCCTTGGCGTCCAGCTTGCCTTCAAGCAACTTCTTTTCAAGCTCCTTCACTTCCTCGAGCGCCTTTTTCCAGTCGCCCTCCTTCATGGCCTGGGCCGCCTTCTCGGCCGGGCCGGCGCCGAGGTTCTTCATGCCCTCGAACTGCTGCTTGAGCTTATCCTCGCCGCCGAGCTGCTGCCGGCGCTGTTCCAACTGCTTCGCCAGGTCGTTGAGCGTCACCGCCGCCTTGGTCCGGTCGAGGTCCTTCTTTTCCTGCAACTCTCTCGTGCCCTGCTCGATCTGCCTGAAGATTCCTTGTGCCGCCTCCAGGCCCTGCTTTTCGGCCTGCTTCCGCTGCTCTTCGATCTTCTTGCGGAGCGACTCGGCCGATTGCTTCACTTGCTTCTTGACTTGGGCAACAGTCTCATGCTCGTGTTCGCTGGCCGCCTCGCGATATTCGACAAACGCTACCAGCACGAATACAATCGCCGCCGGCACCAGCGGCCACCAGGCCCGCCGATCGAGCTGCACGCGAAACTTCTCATCAACTTCAATGCGACCAACGGCCCGCAACGCGTCGTTGACGACTGCTTTGCCGGCTTCGCTTGTTTGATCTTCGTCGGTGAGCGACAAACTGCTGGCGACGCGCTCGCGGAGATCGAAGCGATGGTCGATCTCCATCGCCGCATCGAGCGAGCTGCGTCTTGAGAACAGTGTCCAGGCGGCAGCGACCAGGAATCCGACGCCGAGCCCGCCCAGAAGCCAGGCCACGTCCCAATTTGCGGGCAGGTCGTGAATCACAAACACCCGCGGCGCGGCGATGGCAATCGCGGCCACCGTCAGCGCGGCCAGCAGGCACCACACCAGGCGCCCCAGGAACTGTTCCAACACCAACCGCCGCCGGGCCCGCGCCACTTGTTCGCGAAGCTGATCCATAACTGGCTCCCGTAAGTTAGGCTTTCTAGCCTGACAAAAAGCCCTGCCGACCCACTGATTATATCGTCCCCCCAGGCCCGGGTCACGCCAACTCGACCCGCCACCCCGCCACGCGGTAGAATTAGGCATCATGGCCACCGCGACCGCCCCTCCACCTGCCGTCGACCCCCTGCCGACGCCCGCCGACCGGCCGGACTCCGACGTCGTGATCTACGACGGCCAGTGCCGCATCTGCACCGCCCAAGTCCGCAAGCTGCCCTGGTGGGACTGCCAGGACAGGCTCGCCTACCTGTCGCTGCACGACCCGGAAGTCGCCCGCCGCTGGCCCGACTTACCGCACGACCGGCTGATGCAGGAAATGGTAATCATCGACCAGCACGGTAACCGCCACTGGGGCCCGGAAGCGATCCGCCACCTGTCGCGCCGCCTGCGCCGCCTGGTATGGGCGTCGCCTTTCCTGCACTTCCCCGGCAGCATGCTCGTGTGGCGGCCGCTCTATCGCTGGATCGCCCGCAACCGCTATCGCCTCAGCGGCGGGAATGTCTGCGATGACCGGACGTGCTCGTTGCATCAATGAGTCAAGACGGTGGCTTTGCGAGATTGCGCACCAGCGCGTAACCATTCGCGCGCACGAAGAGCAATAGTGCCGCCAGCATCGAGGCATTTAGCCACAGCCACATGGTCCACAGTCCTTCCAGATCCCACAGCGCGGTGTAGACAGGACCCCACTGCCAAAATCCTCCGCGGATTGGGCGCGTGAATGAGCTGTATGCTTCGAGTCCAACGGACAACAGCAGTGGAACCAACACCAGGGCCGCAATCCGTACGGCCCACATGCCGGCGCCCAGCACCGCCCAAATGGAAGTCAGCGTCACGATGGCCAGGCTGAACGAAATCAGCAACGTAGGGAATACAGCTCGAGTGCTGAGGTTCGCGAACACCAAATAGTCAAAAGTGCGCCCGACAATGAGCAACGGTGCGAGTGCCGTTGCCCACAAAAGCATGTGCTTGATGCCAAACTGATTCGTTCTTAGCAGATTACTTTGATTTGTATTAACCGTACCTGCTGCAGGAATTTCCGAGCGCCGAAGAAGGTAGCCTTTCCAGCGCAGCGCGACGCACACGAGCAGCACGACGAATGCGGCTAAGTAAACAAGTACGGACAGGTCTCTGTACCGCCAATTCGCTGCGAAAAGGATCAAAATCGTAATGGCGGCCGCCGTTCCCGGCAGCCTCGTTTGCCAGCCAACGTCGGCCAGGACGGTCCAAAGGACCACGAGGTTTAGTTGAGCGGAGATGAGCACGAACGCGAAGGGTTGCCCGCCGCCCAGTCCGGACGCGAGTGTCTGCAGGTCCAGCAGCGCAAGGCACCACGCGAAAATGAGCCATCGGAGCCATGGCGGGTGCAAGTAACGTCCAACGCACCAACTGAGAACGGCCGCGCTGACGGCGAGCGAGGGATAGATCGCTGACCGCGCCACTTCCCATTTGCGAGACGCTTCGAACAGCACCTGGTTGACAAGGGCCACCGCGAACGGCAACAGGACGGCCAGCAGGACAAGGCGAGCTGGCGATGGAAACATCGCCGTCGCCTCAGAACCGCCGTCCTGTGTTTGTGGTTGCATATTCTTCACGCTGTCCCTGGAAGTATAACCATGCACCGCTCGGCTTGCCGCTGGATTGGCCGCCATCGCCGCCGCGGCGACGGCCCGTCTTGCGATAGCGGCACTTGTTCGCTCCACGGCCGGTTTTCGATCTACGCAACCTGCAAGGGTCCGCGCGTGCAACGCGCTTTTTGCTTCATATTTTCGCGGCGATTCTCGGAAAATGGTTGACAGAATGCACGTGCAACAATAGACTCGGATTGGCGTAGCTGGTCGAATTCCAGGGACTCAACCGGAGCAGTCTAGTGAGCAATACACACCGCACTGCAAAGCTGTGCCTAGCGTTCTTGGCAATTGTCGCTGCGTTGGCCGGCAGCGTTGCACAAGCCTACAACGTGGATTTCACTGGCTTGGCAGGAGCCGACACATCCGGCTTCGCCAGCCATTCGCAAGGTGGTTTCACGGTTACCAATGCCGGCAACCTTTGGAGAGTGGGCCAGTCTTCCGGCAATCCGGCCCCGAGCATCTTCAACGAATCACCCGGCGTGGGGACAGCCCGCGTGACAAATACCGTCACCGGTCTGTTTACGTTCAGCAGCGTGGACCTGGCCGGCTTCGGTAGTTCCACCTCCACCTACACAATTGAAGGTTTCCGCAACAATGGTTCGGTTTACTCGACCGGCGGAACCTTGAATCTCGTCGGCGCCTATTTCACAATTCCCAGCCCAAACCCGGCCACCATCCTGGATCGCCTGGACATTGCCGTCTCCAGAAATTCGTCCGACCATTACAACCTCGACAACATCGTGGTGAATCAGGCCGTACCGGAGCCTTCGACGCTCGCGCTGATCGCAATGTGCTCCCTCGTCGGCTTCGTCGCACGTCGCTCGCGCCGAGCGGCCATCTAAGAAAGCCGCCCACCTGCAGCGAGCCGGGCCGTCCTCGGCCCCGACCCGTGCGGCCCCGGCGTGTTCACGGCCGCTCGACCCGAATTTTTGCGTCGGGGTAAAACGCGAGCAGCCCACGATATTCGGGTACGTTCATCATCAATCTCTTCGCCACGCTCGCCCGGGTAACGTTACCATTCGCCGCCGCGCACGAATCGCACACCGGCAAGCTAAGCGTGACTTCAACATCATGCCCGAGAACCTGCGCGTCTTGCGATCCACTTCGCCGAAAAAGCATTCGATATAGCGGTCCGACAATAAAGTACTCGACGGCCGCACCAACGACATCGTCGGACGAGTCATCCTGTACCGGCTTCACATACATTGTTTCGCACACCGCATGACATTTATAGAATACCGGGGCCGATGAGCCGCACAACACACACTTGTTGCCGGCCGGGTCGGTACCGTTGCGCTGAGCTTTTCGAATCGCTTCCGCAGGATTCGTAACGTATGGATCGCCGCCGGATAACGCACGCAATTGACTCAGCTTTGGGACGGCAACACTTCGACCACATCGACAGCGAACCGATCCGCCGGCGTCCTTTCCGCGAGCAACGACGCTCCCACCACAAACGCACGGCAGCTCAACTTGAATCTCACTCGAATCCATGCTCAACCACCTGTAGCGAGCCGGGCCGTCCTCGGCCCCGATCGGTCATTGCTGTGCCTGCCCCAGCATCCGTTGCCGCTTGCGATAGAAATACACCGTCACCCATCCGCCTACCAGACCGAATAGAATCGATAGCAACAAATGGCCAGTTTTTTCATACAGGGCCCAACTGAACCCGGCATGATCCAGTCGCCGTCCAAGTCGTAGCAGTAACACGTCGGTGCCCAGGTCGAATCGCTCGGTCTGAATAACGACGAAGAGCAGATAGTAGAGCCCACCCCAAAGCACAAACCCGGCACAAAACGCTCGGTTCTCTCCCGCACCTGCCCAGGCGCCATAGGCCATGGCAACCAATGCTCCAAACGTCACGATCTTGACGAATTCGAGCATGAATGTTCGTTCGTGGTTGATCAGCGCGGCCAATGCGAAGCAGGAGAAAAGCACAGTGACGAGAAGTTGTCTGACGCTAATCGCCATTTGCTATTGAGAGCTACTCAAACCCATGTTCCTTCGCCGGGAACGTCCCATCTCGAACCTCGTCGCGATATTGCGTGACCGCTTTCGTGATGTCGTTTTTGAGATCGGAAAATGCCCTCTAACAGGCGCGTCGGTGCGCATAGCGGAAACACTTGGCGATTGCTGTAAATTCGACAAGAATCGCGAGCGCAAACATTCCCCAGCGAGATTCAGGAATGGCCGTGGTAATCGGCACCGCGTCTGTTGCGAGGCTGGAAATTTTGTTCGAGAAGAGTCCAATGTCAGTCGCCACCGCCGTAGTGGGATCGATTGTCACCAACCGCCGCGTGCTGCCGACACCTACACCCGCATAGAGCTTTCCAATGCTCCCATCGGCTACGAGCCCAAATGAACTTCCGTTGAGAGCGAAGCCACTCAAAGTAATGTTGACGTGACTAAGCACTGCGGCCGTGGTCTTGTCGAAGGTGAGCAGATCGAGCTCGCCGTCGTCATCGAACGAATCGATATGCTCAATTGCGTAAAGCGTTGAGCCAACGAACGCTAGGCCGCGGATGTCGGCTAAATCGATTCCACTTACATTCGGAATTTCGCCAATGAATGTATAAACCCCGCTAGTCGTTACGGAATACAGGGCGTCGTTGCTCTCGACGAGAAAATGCCCGGCTGCCGCATCCCACACGGCCGCGAGTATTTCCTCCGGTCCACCCGAGACGACTGGCGTAACAACGTGCGATATGGGATTGACTGTCTCCATAGTGGAGGAGCGGCCGGACCAGTGATAGATCAACCCGCTCGGCGGGTGATAGGTGATGATTTCGCCGTCGTCGCCATTGCCGAGAGTCTGGACAAATGTCAGCGCAGCGTTTGTAGTATCGACCGTGTATAAGGATTCCGCAGGATTTCCGCCGTCTCCCGAAACAGCGTACAGCGTGGCTGTGGCCGGTATTACAGTTGGGCTCGCCACGATGGAGGCCAGAGCAAGGCAAGTCGCATATCGCATCGCAAAGACCCTTTCAAGGTTCGCGACCAAGGCATAGCTTGTGCGCAGCCGATGCCAGGGACGCCGGCAAGTATAGTTATGCTGCCGACGGATATCAACAAAAAGTTGAAAGAGTCGGCGTCCACCTACGCGCCAGCGATCCGGATCGTCCTCGGCACCGGACATCATCGTTGCGACTGGCCCAGCATGCGTTGCCGCTTGCGATAGAAGTACACGGTCACCCAGCCGCCGACGAGGCCAAGGAGTAGCAAGAACAAGCAATGGAACACCCGGTAATAGTTGCTGTATCCGAATCCAGGGTCAAATCCGCCCCTGGGTGTCGAGGGGAGAAAGGCCGGTGGCACAGTTGCGCGGTACGCAAGATCCGCCAGATCATAGATTCCTACATCGAATTTCTTCACGAACAGGAAGAAATACAGTAACGCCCAGCCAAGGAAGCCGACGCGGAATGCGCGCGATTCGCCGGTCGAAAGCCACGCACCGTAAGCCATGCCGATCAGTATTCCCAACGTCAATAAATCGAACAGCGTTCCCAGGTCCGGTTTGCTCACGCTGAACATCGCCATCAACCCAAAGGCGACGACTGCGATACAGAACAGAAGCTGTTTGATGCTGAAGGCCATGGTGTTCGCGGACAATCACGTTTGTTGGGCTAGCATGCGCTGCCGTTTGCGGTAGAAATAGACGGTGATCCAGCCGCCAATTACGCCGAATATCAAAGATAAAAACTCATCACCAATCATGCGGAATTCCAGAGCAGCGTTTGGGTCCGATATCATCCGATTGCGAAGAACGTGCAGCACGTCTCCGGCTCCGATATCAATCCATCTTGTCTGAATCACGACGAAAAGCAAGAAATACATGCTGCCCCAGCCAACAAACCCGGCTCGAAACGCGCGGGTTTCACCGGCACTCGTCCAAACTCCATACGCCATCGCGATCAACGTGCCGATTGTGATTAGTTGCGCGATCTCGTGGGCGTAACCTTTTCCCGCGTTGGCGAGCGCGGCAAATGCGATAGAGACGTAAACAACAACAATCAGAAGTTGCTTTACTCCGACTGCCATGGTGTTTTCCGCCAATTACGATCGTTGCGCAAGCATCCGCTGCCGCTTGCGATAGAAATACACCGTCACCCAGCCGCCGAGGAGTCCGAACAACAACGCAAACAGGCATTGGCCGACATGCATGAAACGGCTGATCCAATCGGCCTCGGCCTCCATAAATGCGTCGCCGGTAAGCGAACTAATCCGCGAAGGCAATAGCGCCCGCCAACCTAGGTTAAGCAGCGTGTACGTCACATGGGCAAATTGATAGCCGAGCAACTTGACCGATAGCACAACGTAAAAAATGCTCCAGGCGACAAAACCGATTCGGAATGCGCGTTGACTTCCTGCGCTGATCCAAGCCCCGTAGCCCATTAGAATAATGATCGCTAAAGTGCACAGATTGACGAACTCCGCCACAAATGGAAGGTCGGCATTAGTGAGCGCTGCCAGGCCGACGGCGGCGACAAGAATTACAAACAACAAGTGTTTGAGACTGAATGACATTTGGTCCGACCTCACTCGAACCCATGTTCCTTCGCCGGGAACGTGCCATCCCGAACTTCGTCGCGATACTGCGTGACCGCTTTCGTGATGTCGTTTTTGAGATCGGCATACGCCTTCACAAACCGCGGCACGTAGCCGGTCGTGATGCCCAACAAGTCGTGCAGCACGAGCACCTGCCCGTCGCAATCGGCGCCCGCGCCGATGCCGATCGTGGGAATCGCCACCTGGGCCGTGACCTTCTTGGCGATGCCGCGCGGAATGCACTCCAGCACGATGGCGAACGCCCCGGCCTTTTCGGCCGCCTTCGCGTCGGCCAATAATTCCTGCTCGTCGCGCTGCACGCGATAGCCACCCAACTGATGCACGCTTTGCGGCCGCAGCCCGCAGTGGGCCATCACCGGAATGCCGGCCGACACCAGCGCCGCAATCGTCTCGGCCTGCTCCACGCCGCTCTCCAACTTCACTGCCTGGCACCGCGACTCTTTCAAGATCCGCCCCGCATATTCAATCGCCTTGTAGTTGCCCAGATGAAAACTCGGAAACGGCATGTCGACGACCACGAGCGCGTGCTCCACGGCCCGGCCGACCATTTCGGCATGGTAGATCATCTCATCGAGCGTCACGGGCAGCGTGCTGTCGTGCCCCTGCACGACCATCGACATGCTGTCGCCAACGAGAATGCCCTCGACGCCGGTCGCGTCGACCAACTTCGCCATCGCGTAGTCGTACGCGGTGACCATCGAGATTTTCCGCCCCGCCGCCTTGAGCGCGGTAAATTCGGGCACAGTGATACGCGGCGATCGCATGGAGAGCAAGGGAAAAGGACTAGGGGCACGTAGGCTTACACTCTCATTGTGACGCCTCGGATTACGACTGGCAACGGGAGACGGCAGCTATGTCATGGCGGAGGATTATAGTAGAATATTGAACGACGCTGGTTTAGGAGTGAGTGTATGCCTACTGACGCCAACAATGATCTATTGAGCTTCCATCAATTTGTCGCGGCGCAGCTCAGTACGGGGCATTCGCCACTGTCGCCGGAAGAAGCGCTGGAAGCATGGCGTCTGCAAAACCGTACGCCAGAGGAAATGGCAGACGACGTACATGCCGTGCGCGAAGCGCTGGCCGACATGGAAGCGGGAGATACTGGAACGCCGCTGGAGATCTTTCGAATTGAGTTCCGAAAGCGACATAATTTGGACTGCGAAACATGAAGTTTGCTGTTTCGGTTTTGGATCGTGCTTGGTCCGACGCCGACGGTATCTTTGAGTGGATCGCGGCTAGGTCGCCGCAAGGCGCAGTGCGCTGGAATCATGCATTTGATGAGGCGCTGGCGAGTCGTCAAAGTGATGCAGATCAGCACGAGCTCGCGCCGGAAAACGCTCACCTGGAAATCGGACTGAGGCAGTTATTCTTTAGGACGCGCCGCGGTCGTCCTTATCGCTTGCTTTACACGATCGTTGGTAAAGAGGTGCGTATTCTGCGCGTGCGCGGACCAGGACAGACATTGGTGACGGCCGAGGATATTAGCGAATGATTACTCGCCGTCGTACCCAGCGTCCAACGAGCAACAATGCGAATTGCGCCAGGGCCGCTGTCGCCGGCTCCGGTACGGCGGCAATGTCCGGTCCATCAACCCGGCTCAGCAAATACGTGCCCGCCGCCGACGCCCCGAAATTGTTGCGCCAGACGACGTAGTCGGCCGTATCGACCTTGCCGTCGCCGTTGCCGTCGGCCCGCAAATCGCCCGTCGAGCCGAACGTGCTTCGCCACACGCCGTAGTCGACCTCGTCCACAACGCCGTTGCGGTCGAAGTCGCCGGGCGTGACGACCAGCTGCAGCAGAAAATACTCCACGGCCTCGATGCTGCCATTGGCGATCACCGACGCCGGCACTTGTTGCGATGCAACCAGTGCCCCGCCGTTGGCCGTCGGATAGACGCCCACCGCCAGATAAATCTGCGCCGGCAGCGAGCCAAACTGCTGCGCCAGATCGATGATGCCCTCCAACACGCCGCCGTTCGCTCCCGTGGCCGCCTGATTGGCGCCCGTCGCGCCGGTCCACGCTTCGTATTCATTGTCGTTCTCGTCCGCCAGGAACGCATCCCATTGGGCAATCTGCCCGGCCTTCGCCCAGTTGGCGTTGGTGAGCGAGCCGGGCGCGTCGGCCAGGTAGATGAATACGTCGTTCCCTTCGCCCGCGTCCTCAGTGGCCACGTACAGCGTGTCGCCGTTGACGGCCGCATACAAATGACGCGATCCGTTGGCGGCAACCGACTGCGACACTGCATCCCGCGCGCCGTCCATCACAAACGCCGGCCCCTGCGCACCCGTCACCGCAAAGTGCCAATCCGCGCCGCCGTTGTTGTGCCACACACCGCTGCCGTTGTTGAACACGACGTCGAGCTGGCTGGCCGTTACGCCGACCGGCACCGTGATGCCCCACACTTCTTCAGTTGCGTTCCAGGTCATCAGCGCATCGGGCATCGTCACGCTCTGCCAATTGTTGAAGCCGTAATGCAGATAAACTTGCCCCGCTGCGGCCAATGGTCCGCCCACCGGGTCGTACGTGATCGTGACTGGCTGGCCCGCGACGG
Source organism: Lacipirellulaceae bacterium (assembly GCA_044868555.1). Classification (GTDB taxonomy): domain Bacteria; phylum Planctomycetota; class Planctomycetia; order Pirellulales; family Lacipirellulaceae; genus JABDGM01. The sequence goes on from JBIOWO010000046.1 coordinate 30,769, forward strand.
CCGGATCGGGATTGATCACCACGGCCGATCCGCCCGGCGGCGTCACCGCATTGCCGACGAACACGTGCTGGATGTCGCTCCGCGTGATATTTCCCCGCGAATCGACCGCCTCGACGTAATAATCTACCAGCGCGTTATTCGGCCCGGCGACCACCCCGCCGTAACGGAGCGCCCGATACGTCGGGCTGAGAATATTGCCCGGCGGCGCCGTGTCGCTCGAGCCCATCGCCACGCTGTTCCACGCGCCCACTTCCGAGCCACCCGCATACGTCTCGTTCTGCGTCGACGAAAGCGGATTCTGGCCGTCGCCGTCCACCCGCCATTTGAGCGACACGCTCGATAGCCCGCTTACGTCGTAGGCGTAGGTCCACACCTCGAAGTCGCTGGGTTCCGCGCCCGGCCCCCATTCCACGCCGCCCGGATTGAACGATTGGCGCTGCGGGATAAATACGCTGGGCGGGGTCGTCTCGTTCGCGAGGGCCGATGGTGTGAGTACCTGGTTCGCTTGGGCCACCGCCAGATTGCTGCCGCGGGTGACGTTACTATCCCAAACTTCCGTACCGTCCCAGTACCAGTAGTCGCTCGCCTCGGCCGTCATCAGGTAGCGCCACGCGCGCTCGGTCGGCGTGCCGGTGCCCGCCAGAATGTTGTCCAAATTTGTCGCCGGGGCGATGTCGTCGGCCGTGAACACCCGATTCTTCGCCGCCGTCAGCACGGCCCACGAATTGCGATCCGGGCTCCATCCCGAACCATTGGGGTCACCGAGCCACTTCTTGAATTCCGGATCGCCATTATCGGCGCCGGCCCACGAACCGTTCTCAATGTGCACAACGTCGCCGCCCGCCACGGGAAACCGCTCCAGGTAGTCGTCCACCGTCGTCACATCGTAGTTGGCGTTCGCCTGGGCCCAATTCACCATGTTCTGGAAGTTGGAGTGATAGTAACCGTCCGAGCCGCCGCCATAGTTATCGCCGTCGTGGTGGAGCATGACGAACATCGGATGATTCGGGTCGGTGTTGAGCTGCCGATATTGCTCCATCACCTGCTCATACTGCAGCGCGCCGAACCCGCCGCGGCCATCCTCGTTTCCTTCGTAACGAGCGGCCGGCACGGCCACGATTCGGCTGATTGCGCCGGTAGCCGGATCGACGTGTTGCACTTGATGGGGACGATACGCGAACGGCGCGGCCACCTTGCTGGGCGCCCAGACGTTGTTGAGCTGCACCCACTGTCCGCCGCTGGCCGCGATGTCCGGATTGATCTGGTCCGCCTTGTTCGGCGCGTAGAGATTGGAGGCGTTCGTGTGCGGATAGCCGACCGTCGCGCGTTCCAGATGGATACTGTCGACGAGGGACCATTCGATCCCCTCGGCCACCAAGGCGGGAATGATCCGGGTCGAGAACGCCGATTCCGGTGGGAAAATGCCCTTCGAAAACGGCACGCCCGGCCCCCACGTCTGTTCGTGGATCCGCTTCTGCAGCTTGATCTGCATCCGGATGTCGCGCGTGTCCAGGAGCGGCATGAGCGGATGATTGAAACCAAAATTCACCAGATCGAGGCGCGGATTTCCCAGCGACGTGTCCCACTGTGCCGCTTGCTTGTAACCGGCGTCCCAGTTGTTCCACTGCCCGCCGTTCACGCCGGCCGATTCCAGCACGTTCAAATTCTGGATCAGCGAACCGGAAAACGAAACTTGGGCCCCAAGGTGCGGCAGCCCCAGGCCCGATTGAATCGCATCCCGCGGCCAGCCGGTGTACGGCCCCAAACGCTGATTATGAACGTCGGTGATATTAAACGAGAAGTGCCCGGCGGCGTCGGTCTGCGTGACCGTTTCGCCCGGGTAATAGATCGGCTGATGCATGTGCCACAGAAAGCCGACCTGGACCGGCTCCGCGGCCCGCGCGGACGACGCCCACAACACGGTGAGCGCAGCGGCGGCCGCCGCCCGCAACGTGGCGTGAAGTATCCGCATCGAAGGCCTGGGTCGAGCGCTGAACTGGTACATCGTCCGACAACGTAATGCGCTCCGACGGGAAAATTGGTATCGAAAAGCCGCAAAATTCGCGGAAAACCGGTTCTCGACGCCGGCCCTTCGCGACGACTAACCCGATGTAAGTGCCGTATTCCCATAGGCGTTTGGGTGAATTGGTTGGTGGTGCCCGTTTTACGCATTGCTTACGATAACAATACAGAGCAAGCGGACGTATCGGCGGCGTGAAAGAGGCCATGATGCGACTTCTGAGGCGGAATCCCGGCGGTCTTGCCGTTGCGCTGGCATGCCTGTTGTTGCCCGCGGTGGCCGTGGCCCAAACCAGCAAGTGGGTCACCACGAGCGTCACCGGCCGCCTGATCTACGTGCCCGATCCGCAGGGCGACCGCATCCAAAACTTCTCCATGGTCGGCTACGGCGCCGGCAAGCGCGCGATCCCCAACAACATCCCGGTCGTCGTCCACATCGACCCGATCGCCGGCGACAACACGGCGCACATTCAAAACGCCATCAACGCCGCCGCCGCCATGCCGCTCCAGGCGAACGGCTATCGTGGCGCGGTCGAGCTCGGCCCGGGCATATTCAACGTCGACGGCCATCTCTCGATCACGACCAGTGGCATCGTGCTCCGCGGCGTGGGCGGCGGCGACAATTCGGCCACGAACACCCACATCATCTCGCAAAACCGCACCGACTCCATTTCGTCCGCCAGCACGCCTGTCATCAACATCCAGGGCTCCAGCAGCGGGACCACCCGCGGCACTCCGATCAACATCATCGACAAGGTGGTCCCGGTTGGCGCACAGAGCTTCCGCGTCGCGTCGACGACCGGGATGTCGGTCGGCGGCATGGTCGAGATCTTTCGACCGAGCACCCAGGCTTGGATTGAGGAATTGGGGATGGACTTGATTCCTCCGCCAGCCACAGCGTGGTCGGCGGGCGACCGCGACCTGGATTGGCAGCGGACGATCACCCGCATTGAAGGCAATCGCGTGTTCATCGATGCGCCCATTACCACGGCCCTCGACGCGCAATGGGGCGGCGGAACCATTCGCACCTACAACTCACCCAACAAGATCCGCAACGTGGGCGTCGAAAACCTCCGTGGCCAGTCGTTGGACACCCGCGAGGAAACCAACGAGCTCCGCACGCCTTCGTTCATCCGCTTTACGCGCGTCGACGATGGCTTTGTCCGCACCGTCGAGACGCGCCACTTCCCCTACGCCTCGGTGATCACGTCCGAGGCCGACGCCACGCAGCACATCTCCGTCGACGGCGTGAACAGCCGCCTGCCTTCCGGAGAGGTCACCGGCGGACGACGATACACGTTTGACATGGAAGGCCAGTACTCGCTCGTGAAAAACTCCACCGCCGATTCCGGGCGGCACGACTTTGTCACGGGCAGCGATGTCGTCGGACCGATCGCCTTTGTTGATTCCAGCGTGACCACCGCCCGCGCCGACTCCGGCCCGCACCACCGCTGGGGCAACGGCCTGTTGTTCGACAACATCTCCGTCAGCGGCAACGCCATCAACGTGCAGAACCGCTGGACCAGTGGCACTGGTCATGGCTGGGCCGGCGCCAACGTCGTGATCTGGACTTCCACCGCCAACAGCTTCATCGCCCAGAGTCCGCCCACCGCCCAGACCTGGCTCATTGGCTCCACGGGCACGATCAACGCCGGCAGTTGCCATTTGGACGCCGGTGTCACCTGCGCCGGCTACTACGACTCCCACGGCACGAAGGTCACCGTCGGTGGCACCCAAAGTTTGTACCAAGCCCAAGTGAACGACGCCGCCGACATCCGCGAGTTTCACTGGACGGCCGCCAGCGGCAGCGGCAATTGGAACGACCACGTGAAGTGGAACCAGGAGGTGAAGCCCGGCGTGTACACCGTGAGCACGCGGGAATACCTGGTCGGCGACTACGACGATTACACGAACGACGGTGCGGTCGACAATGTGTTCGTTGATCCGGCCTGGCAGGCAGCCGTGGGTGGCACGGTCACGGGGCTCGACAATCTCACGCCCGACAAGAACGTGGCCTTCACCGTGCAGCGCCAAGTGGGCGCGGGCGAACGCGTCGTTCACGCCTACCTCGCGATGAGCGTCAAGCAGGGCGGCGACGAAGTGGCGACCGACTTCGTCCAGCTCTTCGATACTCAGCCGGAAAACAAACGCACGTTTGGCTCGCTGGGCTGGTCCTCGCAAGTGAACGCCACCACGCCGTTCGTCGGCGCGATTGACCTCGGCTCGAACCTCGATCGGCTCCAGGGCAGTTCTGTCAATGTGGCGCTGTCAGACGACGTCGGCGTCGACTGGGTCGTCTATTCGGCGACCGTCGCCACCCCGATCGTCGATTCCGCAGGCCCGAGCGTTTTTGTCGACGGCGGCCGATTGACAGTTGATAACGTCGTGGGCTCCATCGGCACCGTGCAAAACAGCAGTGCCGGCGGAGGGGAGCTTGTCCTCGCCCCAACCGGACGGCTGAGTATCATCGACGACTACACTCAGGGCGCCGGCGGTACGCTCACCGCGCAAATCAATGGCGACCTGACCGGTCAGTACGGCCAGGTCACCGCCAACGACAAGGTCAATCTTGCCGGCGCCCTGAAGCTGGAGCTTATGGGTGGGTTCATGCCATCGTCGGGAGACGCCTTCACGATTGCCTCCGGCTCCGGCGGTCGAGTCGGAACGTTTGCCACCTCGGTGCTTCCCTCGCTCCCGGGCGATCTCGTCTGGCAGCTCACCTACAACACCAATACGGTCGTGGCCAACGTCATTGGCTCGATTGCGTGGGTGGGCGACCTCAATGGCGACAGCCTTATTTCCCCGGTGGACTGGTCGCTGTTCAAAGCCGGCCAGGGCGCGAGCTTCGCCGGCCTCACGAAAATGCAGTCCTATCTTCAAGGCGACCTGGATGGCGATCTCGATCACGACCTGGCCGACTTTGCCGCCTTCCGCTACGCGTACGATCACGCCAACGGCGCCGGCGCGTTCTCCCAACTGATCGGTTTCGTGCCCGAGCCGGCCAGCATTTGGTTATTCTGCCTGGCGCTGGCCGGATTGCTTGGCCAACGTGAGCCGCGTCGTGCGGATACTATTAAGGAACTCTAACAAAACCGTCGGGGACTGTCCCAATTTTTCCGAGTCCGCGAGGAAAAATGGGACTGTCCCCTTCTCCGGGACCGATTGTCGGGGGCGTGGCCAAAAATAGTTGCTGAACTCCAACTTGCGATCCGCTACACTCGCACGCATTCGAACTGGTGCATTTCGGCCGTGCCGCATCACGGAATCGCTCCCGGTGCGCTCGAGGTTCGGAAAAACGCCGCCACAGGGCGCGGCGACACCCCAATTCGACCCGTCCCCTTCGAAGGGGTCACGCTCCGGCCAAAAAACTCACTTTGGTCTGCGTGGAAAATATGTCCCCATAACAATTAACCGAGGGTGTCTCAGAATTGGTCGAACAGTACTTCGTTAGCCGCCGACGGAAGTCGGTGGTTCTTGTAACTGTCGTCGTCCTCAGTCGCGTGGCGGCTGCGGTCGCTGCTGCGCCGGCCGCGACCGGCGAGCGGCTCGACAAGGGATGGGAATACTACCAGGGCGACCTGGGCGGCACGTGGGAGCTGTGGCGCGGCGCCGCCGCCAGCGACAACGTCAAATGGGCCGCCATCGAGCTGCCCCACTGCTTCAACGCCCGCGACGCGGTCGATCCCGACACGCCCTACTATCAAGGTCCCGGCTGGTACCGCACGCAGCTCCCGGTCGACAACCCCTACAAAGGCGGCCGTACGCTGCTCGTGTTTGAAGGCGCCGGCCAGAAGACCGACGTGTTCGTGAATCTCGACCAGGTCGGTGAGCGGCACGTCGGCGGCTACGATGAATTCACGGTCGACATCACCGACGCCGCCGCCAAGGCGCTCGGCGATACGAAATTCAGGGGCAAAGTACCGGTCGCCGTCCGCTGCGACAACAGCCGCGACCTGGAAATGATGCCGTCCGACTTGAGCGACTTCGTCGTCTACGGCGGCCTCTATCGGCACGTCCACTTGAAATACGTGCCGGCCATTTCCATCGAGCGCGTTCACATCGAGCCCAGCGTCGGCGCCGACGGCAAAGCCACGGCCAAGATTCTCGCTCGGCTCTACAACCCCCGAGCGCTCGATGACACTGCGGAAATTGAGATCTGGGTTAGCCATCCGAATGGCGATCTCACCACGGTCGTTGGTGAACGCTTCAAGCCTTGGAAGGGCGAAAAAGAGCTTGCCACGATCGATTTTGATGTGCCGGAGCTATGGTCGCCGGCGAATCCAAATCTATACAAGTGCACTGTGAATCTTTATTCCGTATTCGGTGACCAGGAAGTCAACGAACGATTCGGCTTCCGCACGTTCGAGTTCGTCAAGCACGGTCCCTTCAAGCTCAACGGCGAACGGCTCCTGCTGCGCGGCACACACTTCCACCAGGACCACGCCGGCGTCGCCGCGGCCGTGCCCGATGACGTCACCGTCAAAATGCTCCGCATGATCAAGGACGTCGGCGCAAATTTCATTCGCCTCGGGCACTATCCACAGTCGAAGCTCGTGCTCGACCAGTGCGACGAGCTCGGACTATTGGTATGGGAGGAAATTCCCTGGTGCCGCGGCGGACTGGGTGGCGAGCGATACCAGCAGCAAGGCCGCGACTCGCTCCGCGCGATGATCGACCAGCACTACAACCACCCGGCCGTCATCCTGTGGGGCCTCGGCAACGAAAACGATTGGCCGGGCGACTTCGAGACGTTCGACCGAGAGGCGATCCGCACCTACATGGGTGAGCTCAACGGCCTCGCTCACGAACTCGATCCTGCGCGGATGACCACGATTCGCCGCTGCGATTTCTGCAAAGACATCGTCGATGTCTATTCGCCCAGCATCTGGGCCGGCTGGTATCGCGGCCAATACACCGAGTATCGCGCGTCGACCGAAAAAGAGATCGCCGGCGTCGACCGCTTTTTCCACGCCGAATGGGGCGGCGACAGCCACGCCCACCGCCACAGCGAAGACCCCGACAAAGTGCTCGCCAAAATCGCCACCGGCAAGGGCACCGACGAGCGCGATCTCGACTACCAGCTCCAAGGCGGCATCGCCCGCGTCTCGAACGACGGCGACTGGTCCGAAAGCTACATCTGCAACCTGTTCGATTGGCACCTCAAGGAACAGCAGACGATGCCCAATCTCACGGGCAGTGCCCAGTGGATCTTCAAGGATTTCGCCACGCCGCTGCGGCCCGATAACCCCGTCCCGCGAATGAACCAGAAGGGCCTCGTCGAGCGCGATCTTACACCCAAGGAAAGCTACTACGTCTTCCAATCGTACTGGACCACCAAGCCGATGATCCACATCTACGGCCACGGCTGGCCGATCCGCTGGGGCGAGCCGGACGAGCCGAAAATGGTCAAGGTGTATTCGAATTGCCCGCAGGTCGAGTTGTTCGTCAACGGCCAGTCGGCCGGCGTCCGCCAGCGCGACAGCCAGAATTTCCCGGCCGCCGGACTCCGCTGGCTGACGCCGTTGCGCTCCGGCCGGAACACGCTTCGCGCCGTCGGCCGCCAGGACGGCAGCGACGTCGAAGATGAAATCACGTTCGACTATCAGACGGCCAAATGGGGTCAGCCGGTCAAACTGACGCTCGACGTGATTTCGCACGACGGCAACAAAGCCATCTTGCAGGCCTGCCTGCTGGATGCCGACGGCGTCCGCTGCCTCGACGCCCGCAACGTCGTCCGTTTCGGCCTCACCGGCGACGGCCGGCTGCTGGATAACCTCGGCACTTCGACCGGCTCACGTGTCGTGCAGCTCTATAACGGCATCGCCCAAATCAGCGTCGAACTCACCGGCGAGAAAGCGGTCGCCAGCGTCTCCAGCAAAGGCATCCCCACCGCATTCGTCGACGTCACCGAACAAGCCGCTCGCCATTTGGTCCTGAGCTTGCCGAAGGGCGGCTTAGCGGCGAAAAAATTCCAGCCATCCCAACCGATTGACCTCGCCGCCATCGACCGCCAGCGCATCCTCAATGCCGCCAACGCCGCCCTCACCGCCGAACCCGTCACAATCACCACCCACCGCGCCCAGCTCAGCGCCGGCGGCCCAAACGATTTCTACTCCAACGGCGACTACTGGTGGCCCGATCCCAAGAAAGCCGACGGCCTGCCGTACATCAAGCGCGACGGCGAATCGAATCCCGACAACTTCTCTCAGCATCGGCTCGCCCTCAGATCGCTCCGCAACTCGGTCGCCGCCCTGGCCGCCGCCTACAAGATCACCGGCGACGACCGCTACGCCGCCAAAGCAGCCGAGCTGCTTCGCATCTTCTTCCTCGATTCCGCAACGCGGATGAACCCGCACCTCGAATACGCCCAGGCCGTCCCCGGCCGTGAAACGGGCCGCTGCTACGGCATCATCGACGCGCTCCACCTGGCCGAAGTGCCCCGCGCGATTCTCGTCGTCGAACGCTCGCCCGCGTTCCCAGCCGAAACGCGCGCCGGCCTCCGCGCCTGGTTCCGCGATCTCACCGACTGGCTCATCACCAGCGAGTTCGGCCAGCAGGAGGCGAACACCGAGAATAATCACGCCGTCGCCTACTGCGTGCAATTGGCCTCCTACGCCGACTACCTGGGCGACGAGAAACAGCTCGCCGAATGCCGCCGGCGATTCAAGGAAGTGTTCGTGCCGAAGCAGATGGCCGCCGACGGCAGCTTCCCGCAAGAATTGGCCCGCACCAAGCCATACGGCTACTCGATCTTCCAGCTCGACAACATGGCGATCCTGTGCCAATTGCTGTCGAAGCCCGACGACAACCTGTGGCGATTCACGCACTCAGACGGCCGCGGCATGGAAAAGGCGATGGCGTACCTCTACCCATCCCTGGCCGACAAATCGAAGTGGCCACTGCCGCCAGACGTGCAGGCCTGGGAAGGCTGGCCCGCCCGGCAACCATGCCTCCTCTTCGCCGGCCTCGCATTCGACGAACCGCGTTACCTGGCCCTCTGGCAGCGTCTCGAAGCCGATCCAACCGACGCCGAAGTCCAGCGCAACATCGCCATCACGCAGCCGATCCTGTGGGTGCAATAGACTCGCTGACCTTTTCAACTCCGACACCGCCAGATTCCGGGCCGGTCTGTCAGCGCGTCTCGAACCGCTGATAGCATCAGTCGGCCAAAACCGAATGTTGTGTCAATTTAGGTCCGCCCACACCAAGCGCCAGTTTCGATTGCAATGACCGGGGGACATTCCTACAATTCTGCCGCTATTACACCGGTATTACTTCTGCATTCGTCAGTGTAAACATTGGTGGCGCGTAAAAACAGCGCTTAGGAAATCCAAATGAGCGATCAAGGCCTTTCAATCAAGCGATTCATCGTTGCCGGTATCATTGTCGTATTCAGTTGCATGGCCGCTTTTCGAGCATTCGCACAGGAGCTACCGAGCCAAGCTCGTGCCAATCGGACGAGTTGGGTACGCAGCGACTCTTATGTAACCGCCACGCTTGAGGTAGCAAGATTTTGGAACGGACCCGAGAAGGAAAATTTGCATGAGATATCGAACCTACATCCGTTCGTCATCAGCTGGACGCTTCGCGATGCGAAGGCGCTCACGGGTCTGGATCCGGCTGAGGTCGCGCGTCTAGTTGTCAGCGAAGAGTGGCCGGCGGGTTGGGTCGTAGCCGTCGAAACAACTGAAGGGGTCCATACCGACAGGCTCCTTACCAACCTAATTCCTGATGCCGCGGCTACCACGCTTCATCGTCGAAGTTTCTACGCAAACGACAAATACGCGCTGTGCTCTTTGGAATCACATACCACGCTCATTGCGACGCCACCTGACACGATACGAGCAGTATTGGCTCGTCTTGAAATGCGGCCCGCCACTGCTGCCTCGGTGCCTGCGATCGCCATTGGCGAGCCCGCGTTATTGGATGTTACCATCCGCCCCGACGGATTTCGCAACGCGTTTGGTAAGGAAGGTGCACCGTCCTGGTTGATGGCGCTCCTGAATGCGAATTATTTTCGCCTGTCCTTTGAGCCCGCGCAAGAGTTGACTTTCAGACTGAGCGGACAGTTTCCTGACGACGCTATGGCAGAGGCAAGTGTCGAATCGGTTAGACTTGCGATTGCCCAACTAGAGAAGTATTTGGAAATGTGCGAGAAGAATATGCCGGTGGCCGTGGAACGATTTGCGAGCGAGTATCCGGGAGCTGAAAAACTTGGGCCGATGTTGGATCAAGCGATCAAGGCTGCGCGACTCGGTCTGAGAAATGCCAAGGTGCAGCGAGATTCGAATACGGTGTCCGCGGTCGCTTCAATCCAAACGGCGCACCCAGCAACCGACACTGTTTTGCTGCTTTCGCTTATGCCCCGAGCGAAGAAATAAGAATCATTGCAGCAGCTCATCCAGCAGCTTCGCCAGCCGGTGGGCCGACTCCGCCGCCCGCCGCTCCGCAACTTGCTCGGCATTCGCGCGGTACTCCGCCGACAAGTCGAGTGGTCCTAGATGCGTGTGTCCCTCGCGGGCCGCGACCTTATCAAGCACCTCGCGCGTGTAAACAAATTTGATCGCCAGTTCGCGGCCCTCATCCATCCACGTTCCCGGATCGAGCGAAGCCGCTGCCTTCTCGCCGGCCGCGGCTAACTCGGCGTTGTTTGCCAGATCCTCGACCAGTCGCAATTGGGTACTATATTCTTCGTCGGTCGACACCTGGCTGTCCCAGAAAGAGTGGAGCGTCCAGTCATACTCGATTTGGAGGAAGTTGCCTCCCTGGTCGCCCGTGCGAAACCGCCGCGCCGAAACCAGCGCCGTCGAGTGTAGTGGCTGATGCGAGTCTCCGCCCAGATGCAATAGCCAGCACAGATGCACCGCGCGCTGCTCTTTCGGTTTGAATTCATCGCGTACGATGCGCAACGAATTCTTAATCGCTTGAATGATGTTCATGTTCTCGTCATCGTCATCATTCGGCGGCTCGCGTCGCAAGTTGAAACGCAATTCCCCGGCAACTTGCCGCTCGTCCTCGGGGCTCAAAAAGAGCGGCATGTTGATGAAATGCCACCAGGGACGACTGAAGCGATCGACATCGGCCCGCGACACGCCGCCGCGCGCGTCGCCACCACGGAGCTCACCGCCGCGCGAATTCCGCACCTGATCCGGCCACGTCGCCGCGTGGGCGAACGACCAGCGGTCCTGCTCCTCAGCGCTGCCGCGCGACACGTCCCGCGGCATGGCCCGCTCGAAGTGTTCCCCATATCGCGGATGTGCCCGCAGCAACTCGCTCGCCTTGGCCCTCGACGCGGCGTCCATCTGGTCGTACGCCACCAAGGCGATAACAATGTGCCCGGGCGAGTTCCACGCCACGGCCGAATGGCCCCAAAAGCAGATACTGATTGTCAGTCCAACAATCGCCACTTTGAACATTTGCCAATTCATGCGCGCGCCCTCTGTGTTGCTTTACATATCCTAGCTGCGGCCAGCGCTGGAGTGGAAGTGATTGCAACGGGTGGCATGCTTTCACGCGGTAGCGGGTAAGCATGTTCGTAGCTGAATTCGCAAGATTCAGCCGAATAGCATGTTCGTAGCTGAATTCGCAAGAATTCAGCCGAATGTCTGAAGTTTTGCAACTTCAGCTACGGGTGTGGCGCGAGGCCTTTAATCCACTCGGCCAATACATCGAGCGCATCCTGGTCCAAAACGTTCCTCGCCAGCGGTGGCATCTGCAGCTCGCCCGTCATGTGAACTCGCTGGTACAGCACACTTCTGGAAACATCGCCGGGACAGACGACCCGCGCATCGGCGATGTCCATCGGCTTCACCAGCCGGCCGTCGATGAGGCCCTGATCCGCCAGCGGCGTGTCGAAGCGCGCGTCAAAATAGCCGGCCGCCCCATTCGGCCGGTGACACTGGGCGCAATTGGCATCGAGATACGATCGCACACGGTGTTCCAGCGGGGCGCTGCGATCGTTGACGCGCACCAGGGCCGGCAGCTTTGCGAGCGCAGCCTCGTCCAGCGGTGGGTCGAGCATACCGAGATGGTTCCACGTGCGCAGCTGGTTATCGGTCACGCCGCTCTCGGAATAATTGTACGGCCCATTGAGCTGCCGCGTCTTGACGCCCAGCACGTCGCCCGCGTTTGGCGTATGGCAGACGAGACAATCGAGCGGACTGGGAAAGTACCAGTTCTGAGTGCGTTCGCCGTCGGCCGTCTTGATCCGAATCCGATCCGTCTGCGGATTGGCCACCAAGTCGGCCTCCGGCTTGTCATCGCGCCACCTGTACGTCACGCCATACACGCCGCCGTTCGCCTGGCGCACCAGAAACCGCGTCTCCAAACGCTGCTTCTCGCCGGTGACTTCGTCGATCACCAGATCAAAATGCTTGATGAACACCGTCCCATCGGGAAACGACCATTCACCCGTGGGCGAGTATTTGATTTTCTCACCGCTCGGCACGGCGATCCAGCGGCGCTTGACCGCCCCATCGGACCACAACGGCGAATTGACCTCGTACGGGATGCAGCCGGGCAGCGGCGTCAGTTCGTCCAGATCCGTGAACGCCTCCATCCACGACAACCGCTCGGGCGCGGCAAACGTGATGTTCATCTTTCGGTCGATCTCGGCCGCCGGCACCAGCTTGTAAATCTTCGACGGCCGGCCCATCTTGCAGATGTACAGCTCGTTCTCCTGGTCCACGCCGAAGCTGGAGAGCCCCGTGTAATTCGCGCCCGGCGGCATGTTGCCCAGGTATTCGACCGTTGGCTGCGCCACGCCATTCCAACTCAGCGCCCACAGCCGGCCGGACCCGTTGTCGCCGAAGACGTATTTGCCGCCCAGCTCCTTGTCATACAACCGGCCCCGGTACACGTAGCCGCCGATGATGCACTTGCCTTCCGTGCCGTGCGCGTATTCGTATAGCGGAGGTTTCTCGACGCCGAGGTAGTCGGCGTCCGCGGGCCGGGCCTTCTCGACGTCGTGCTCCGTCGTCGGGTGAAAACCTTCCATGTACACCCACTGGTAGTTGCCGCCCCGCTCAATGACGTCGATCTCCTCCCACTTGTTCTGCCCGATGTCGCCCGCCCAGATGCGGCCCGTCTCGGGATCGAGCGTCATGCGGTGCGGATTCCGCAGCCCCACCGCCCAGAACTCCTCCAGCACGCCGCCGGCCGGATCGAGAAACGGATTGTCGTTCGGAATGAAGTAGTTGGCCGAGTAGTTGTTCTCGGTGAACCCCGCGGGCAGATCCTTTTCCGGCTGCGGCTGACGGCGGATCGGATGGCTCCGCGCCGGATTCTGGTCGACGTCGATCCGCAGCACGCCCGCAAACAGCTCGCCCCGGATCGTCTGCGAATTCCCGAACGAATCGAACGCATCACCCTCGTCGCTCACGCCCAGGTACAAGTAGCCGTCCGGGCCAAAGAACATGCCGCTCCCGTCGTGCCACAGATTGTGGTCGAACTGATTGATCAGCACTTGCTCCGATTTGCGGTCCGCAGCCCGCGCGCCATCCGGCACGGTAAACCGCGACAGCCGGTTGTAGCCGGGCGTATCCACCGGCGGCCGCCGCGGCCCCGGATCGGGCGCCGGCGAATAGTGGTACCAGACGAACACATAGCCACGGTTCGGCGAATTGGCCCGGCCGAACTCGGGATGAAACGCAAACGCCAACAACCCGCAGTCGTCCCACCCCTGCGTCACGTCCGTGAGGTCAAGGAACTCGTGCTTCTCCGATGTTTGCGGATCATTCACAAACCAATGAATCGTCCCCTGCCGCCCGGCAACGTACAGGCGATGACTCCATGGCTCCGACACCAGCGCCGTCG
>JBIOWO010000047.1:0-8646 GCA_044868555.1 Lacipirellulaceae bacterium
CGAACCCACCTGTCTGTCCCGGCCCGACGCGCAGGTTAGAGAAATTGAAGGACTTTTCCGGATTGACGGTCGCCAGATTGGCACTATTATCCGCGACTGATAGTAATCGAGTATTCCCTTTCGGCGATCACCTACGAAAGTAAAGCTGCGAGTGGACCTATTCGCCGACATCGATGCAACGAGGGAGTCGATGGGGTTTATCCATACGTTTTCTTCTCGTCGCATCGCTCGAACTGCTGCCATTCTGGCGAGTTTGATGTATTCGGTTTGGGCCGAAAACTTGTGCGCCCAGTTCGTTGCCGACAGCGACGCAGTAGGCGAAAGTGGCGAGGGCGCGGTTGCCGTTGGTCCGGCTTCGATTGCCGTGGGGCCCCAAGCTTCGGCAACAGGAGACGCTTCCACCGCCGTTGGATACGGCGCCGTTGCGAGCGGGGTTTTCACATCAGCGATCGGTCGCTCTACCGTTGCTAGTTCGGAACGCGGTACAGCCTTGGGAATTGGAGCGACAGCAAGCGGGGGCCCGGACAACACCGCAATCGGCGCTGCTGCCATGGCCACCGGTTTGCATAGCACTGCTGTCGGCGTAGATAGCGTCGCCTCAGGCGAAGACACTTCGGCACTGGGCAAGTTTTCGGAGGCCACAGGATATCGCAGCACTGCACTAGGCGCCGAAAGTACTGCAATTGGCAACAACTCTACGGCCACGGGTAGTTTTGCAACTGCCAGCGGCGCTTTCTCGACGGCAATTGGTAATCAGGCCGAAGCTAGCGCAAGCGGTTCAACCGCACTCGGCCGTGGCGCACAGGCAACGGCATTGGACGCGACTGCGATTGGCGAAGAATCGACCGCTTTGGGGATCGATTCGATTGCCATAGGTTCGGAGGCCAGGGCAGATTTCAATTTTTCAACAGCTATCGGCGCCGACGCAGCTACTACGCGACCTCAACAGATCATGCTCGGTGACGCAACGAAGACATACACCGCACCAGGCATCACGTCGACCGCCAGTTCCGCCCTTCAGACAGGCCCAACGCGATTCGTGACCACTGATATGCAAGGCAATCTCGCTGCAGCGGACTTCGCGTCGCTTGGCCTCGCATCCGCCGAACAACTTGAACGCAATACCGAAGGCGTTTCCATGGCGATGGCTCTGTCGGGCGTTCCCGACATCTTGCCCGAGGGCGCAAACTTCGCAATCTCCTTCAATGGCGGCATTTTTGAAGACGAGACGGCGATCGCTGTTGGTGGTGCCGCTCGACTTGTGGACAACGTCTTTCTGAATAGCGGCGGGGCCGTTAGCACTAGTTCCGGAATCGGTGGTGGCCGCGCGGGAATGACCTTTGTGTGGTAGGCGGCCTAGTAATCTCTCGATGGAAACCGCAGTCGGCGAGAAGGGAGCAAGCCCAATGAAGAGCCTTTCCGTTTTGGGCGCGATGATCGTAACTATTGCTTTCGGAACACGGGTGCTTCAAGTGGCGGCTCATTCGCCAGAAAGCGACGCATCAGCAACAGCGGCGACTGCCGATTTTCCCGCCCCTGCTGATCGCATGCAGACGATGCTGATACGCAACACGTTGACGGCTGTCAATCATGGCGTTCTGACAGGCAACTATACTGTGCTGCGCGACCTAGCCACGGAGAGTTTTCGGCAAGTTAATCAGGCAGGAGATTTGGCTGCCAGATTCGCTCCGCTGCGAAAGCAAAAACTGGATTTGAGTCCTACGCTAATCACAGAACCGCAATTGGTGCGAGCCGCCGAAACCACTACAGACCATTTGAAACTCGTTGGCCTCTTCCCAACCCGGCCACGGAGAATTGAGTTTACGTTGCTGTTTCAACGAGCAAACGGCGGCTGGATGATCCATGAGATCGCAATCAATGTTGCTCCGGCCGGGAATGTGCTGGCGAACGTTCCCGTAACGCCTTAACTCGTCCTGCCGCCGATTCGTTTTGGGCAGCTGCCAGGCTCACTAGAGGAGGCACAGCAGCTAATGACAGCAGCCCGCGAGAATGCAGGCGGCAAAATAAGAGGCGCCGGTGGGAGTCGAACCCACGATGACGGATTTGCAATCCGTTGCCTTAGCCACTTGGCCACGGCGCCAGTAAGTTTACGGTAGCTGGCTGCCACCGCCGAAAATTCACTCTATCCGTTTCGACCGGCAGTGGCCGGCAACTTGCTTAAAAGTTAAGCGATTAGGGAAGCCTGGTCAAGTTCGAGCTAGTTTGCGGGGCACTTGCATGACAGCGTGCGATGCAGAGCCGCGCTGCGGCCGTCCGATGAATCTGGTATTACTTTGCACCCCACCTCCGGCCACTGGAACTACGATGTTCGATTCCCTCCAACGCGCCTGGGTTTTGTCGCGCCGACCGCCGATCGACGACGTGATTCGCGAGGTTGCCCGGCGGAGCATGGCCGAGGTGCGCGGACGCCTGTGCGCCGCGATCGCCAGCATGAGTGAGGCCGAATTGCGGGGCTATGTTCGCGCCCGCGCGGCCCGGCCGGTGCGATGCGAGGCCGAGCAGTTGGCCACCGAGCAAGGCTGGCGGATCGCGCTCTCCGATTCGCTGATTGCCAGCGCACTCGAGCGAGCGGTGCACCAGGTCGTCTATCAGTTGCGAATGCAGCCTGTGGTGGCGACGTCGGCCGCCCACGCGACGTTGCGAATCGCCGCTTAGTGTGGCGTTTGGCGCGATTCGGGCCGGGCGGCAACCCACGGGTCTTTCTTTGGTTCCGGCGCGTAGCGGTAGTACACTTCGAGGCACATGGCCGATATCGCCGTCGTGTAAACGCGTCCGCCGTAGCCGCCCCACAGGCAGTCCGTGTTCCAGCTTCCGGCATCCGGGCCGCTGGCCACTTGCTTGCCCAACAGCACCGACGTCAGGGCGTCGTTCCAAGCGTGCCACGCGGCGGCCGACTGGTCGCTGGCCTGCTGACGATGGTGCAGCGCTAGTGTCGCGTAGTACCAGTAATACAGATTGACGCGGTCTGCATCCGGCAACGCACTGAGCAATTGACCGGTGGCCTCGTCGGCCGATTGCTCGTCGATCGCGTTGCCGAAGGTCTGCGACAGCAAGAGTCGGCAATAGAGCGCCTCGGCGGTCATCGACGTGCTGGTCGGGCTATCGGGACGGTAGCTGGCCAATCCGCCGTAATTGCCGCGGCGGACGCTGCGCAGAAATTGCTCGACGCCGGTCCACGTTTGCCGCGGCACGGCCAGGCCGGCTCGTTCGGCGCTCGCCAGGGCCATGATTTGCCAGCCGAGCTGACTGGTGTCGCCAGCGTCGCCCGATTGGTACCGCCACCCGCCGGTCGACGGATGCTGGGCGCGAATGCAAAAGTTGGCGGCGCGGGCGACGGCCGGCTGCAGCCGTTTGTCGCCGGTCATGGCGGCTGCTTCGGCCAGGGCGAACGTGGCCATCGAGTGGCAGTACATCTGGGCATAGAATTCGGCACTGCCGACGATGCTGCCGTCGGTGCCTTGTGAGCGGATTAAGAAATCGAGGCCGCGGCGGACCTCCTGCTGATAGTCGCCAACCTGGTGCGAGTGTCCCGCACCCAAAAAGGCCAGCAGCGCCAACGCGGAGATGCCCGTGTCGGCATTCCGCCCTGCCCCATGCCGGTCGTGACCCATTACGGCCAGCTCGCGGCCGGCGCCGAAACGGTCGGCGTCCCAACGGCCGTCCGGCGACTGAGCGGCGGCAAGCCAATGGAGTGCCGCGCTGACGGCGGCCTCGGTTTGGACGTTGCCGCCTTGCGACTCGATCAGGCCGAGTCGGCCGGGGGCCGCGCGCAGGGCGTACGCGCCAGGAACCGGAGTTGGAGCTGGGACCTCCGGTGAGGGCGGTTGTGTGGCTGAGGCAGTTGGCGCAGCGGTCGGCGGCACGGTGGGATCTGAGCTCGCCGGGTCCGGCACGTTGGAGGCAAGGGAATCTGCAGATGAGTTGGGCGCCGGCTCGTCTGTTGCATCCACCACGTGACTGGTGGCGTCGTCGGCGACCGCCGGAAGCTCGGCGGTGGACTGCGGCTCGACAGGTTTCGCGACCTCGCTTTCGACTGGACTGGCTTCGGCGGGCTGCGGGGCGTCTGGCGGATCGATATCGGCCGTTGTCGCGGTGTCCGCAGCCGGCGGCTCGGGCGTTGGCGGCAGTTCGAGCAGTGGGGGCGGGGTGATGTCCGGCTCGATGTCGGACGTAATCGGGGCCATGGCGACCGGACCGGTGGAGTCGTCGACGAGCCGCACGCGAATTGGCGGCCCGCTGCCACCTCCTCCGCCGTCGCCCACGACGATTCGCACCGTCATCGCCAGGCAGGCAAATATCAAGTGGACGAGCAGGGAAAGAACGGCACACTTCTGCAGCGGCCGGCTCTGGCCCCAGCGGGCCCGCATCAGCACGATGATCGTGACGCTCAGCGCGACGAGCGCGCACCACACCAATAGATACGCCAACGGCACAGCGGCCAGACGTTGCCACAACGACAGTGCAAGCAACTGTTGCCCCATAGCCATGGACCGTCAGGAATCATGTTGCTGTTAGCGGGCGGGCGGCTTGCCCAACCCGGCGATGCGGACCGTAATGCCCAGTTCGGAAATGCCGGCCTCACGGCAAGCGGCGAGTGCCGAGGCAATGCTCTGGAACGCACACTTCGCGTCGCCGCGGATCACCACCGACGGGCTGCCCGCCGCCGTCCGGGCCGATGCCAGGCGGGCCGTCAGCTCTTCGAGCGTGACCGGCGTGCCGTCCAGGTCGATGCCGCCGCTGGAATCGACGCTGACCACCAGCGGCTTCGGCGGCGGATCGTTCTCATCGGCCTTTGCCACCTGCGGCACGGCGACCTGGATATTGCGCTCCATCTCATCGAACTTCGTCGCCACCATGAAGAAGATGATCAACAGGAACAAGATGTCGATCATCGACGTCAGGTTGAGCGCCGGCGTTTCGTCGTGTTGGAGCTTGAGAGGCATGGAGGGTTGATTGTTGAGCGTTGAGGGTTTGGGAATCGATGAAGTTCTGACCCTCAACCCTCGACTCTCAACCCTAAACCTTTACGCGGCCTTGCGTCGTGGGATTGGCACACGGCTAGTTTTTCGTTCTTCGAGTGCTTCGAGCGAGATCAGATTCACCAGCTCCTGGCCGTGATGGTCGATTTCCATGATCATGCTGTCGACGCGGCCGACGAAGTAGAGATAGAAGATGACGGCTGGAATGGCGATCGCGAGGCCGGCGGCAGTGGTAATCATGGCGACGCTGATTCCGCCCGCCATCAACTCGGCACGTCCCATGGCCGGGCTGAGGGCGATCACGTTGAACGACTCCATCATGCCCCACACCGTGCCGAGCAGGCCGAGCAACGGCGACACGGTGGCCACGCCGTTGATCACGCGGAGATAACGCCGCAACACGTTGGCGATGCGTTCCCCTTCGTCGAGCACTGCCTGCTCGACCTCGACGGCCGGCTTGCCCCATTTTCGGACCGCGGCGGCAAACACGCGGGCAATGTGGCTCGATTCCTCCTCGCAGCGATCGAGCGCGTCGAAGCGATCCAGGGCGCCCTCGCGAACCTGCAGCAGGAATCGATCGACGAACAGACGCGGCACGACTCGCCGCCGCCGCAGGCCAATCAGCCGTTCGAAAACGATTAGAAGCAACACGAACGAAGCCAGCGCGATCGGAATCATCAGCGGCCCGCCGGCCGTGAGCATTTCCAGCAGGCTGCGCGTCGGAATGGGCACGGCGGCATCGGCCAGTAGCGGCACTAGAGCGGCCATTTGTGTCGTTCCGTTCTTAACTACGAGACAAGGAGACAAGGAGAAGGGGAGACAAGGAGAATCCAAGTGGACGCTTTGCCCACCAATCTCCTTGTCTCCGTGTCTCCCCGTCTCCTTGGCTGTTCGTCGTTGTCTCTGTCCCTATGGGCTGAGGCTAGAACTTCGCATTGCAGCCGGTGTTTACGTCTCCGACCATGTGCAAGTGGTTATGGTCGATGTAAATCACTTCCTCGGCCTCTTCGTCGCGAAGCGTATGGGGAACGGGCCAGCCGATGCGGCGGACGTCCTCGTAGTAGATCGTGCACTTGTAATGGGCGTGATGTTGCTGGACCGGACCGACTAGCGGCATCACGCGCGGTGGGTCCACGTAATCGGCAATCTTGCACTTGACGATCCGCACTTTGTTGCGGTTCCGCTCCCACATGCAGGGCACGCCGCCTTCGGTCGGCTGGGCCTTTTCCAGGGCCCGCATCACTTCGTCGTCGCTGGGCGGATCAAGCGCCACCGGCGGTCCGCCGGACGTAACTGGGCCGAGGATCGGCACGCGCTCGTACCGTTCATGGTCCCAGAACTCGTCTTCCTTCTGGTCCTGGAAGAAAGGACTGACCGGAATGGGAATGGCCAGGATGCCGAGGCTCGGGCCTTGGGTCGTAAATCCCCAAAAGCAGCCGGACGTGGTCAGCGACCAGATTCCCAGCAACAGGGCCAATGCGGTGGTCTTGGTGTTTGCCATCGCGCGTCCTTTGTCCAACCGTCGGTAAATGTTTGGCGTGTTCGCTTGATTCATGCCCATGTTCAGCGGCGAACCAATAGCGCGGCCGGACCGCGCACACGCACGTCTGGTCCGCTTGCCGTAGTTATCGTGTTAGACTGGAGAGAACTTGCGGGTTTTTCCGGTTGAGGTGGAAAAACGGGCGCAGTCAGTGCTGGCAATCGCGCTCCCAAATGTTTGATGACAGCACGCGGCGCATGAAAAACCCCCGCCGCGACCCGATGGTCGCAGCGAGGGTTGACGATGTCATGCGCTTCGTGAATCGCGTGGCGACTAGTGGCTCGAATTGTGAGCGCTGAAGTCCAGGAACCACCAGCCGTCATCCCATTCCAGGGACACTTTGCGCCAAGCCAGCGGCACCTGCGGATAGGGATAAAACGGGCCGATGTAGGGCCAGGCCGTCGGCGAATACTGCTGCGGATAGGTCACCGCCGCGTAGTTCGGGTACGACGCATAGCTGGGCCATGCGTAGCCGGGCATCTGGGCGTTGTCGTAGCTCGGACCGCGAGCCGATCCGTGCGCCACGAAGCCGACGGGCACGGCGCCCATTCCGCCTCCCATTCCGCCATCCATGCCAGCACTGCCGCCCATCCTACCGCCGGCCCCCGGCGGGCAAGCACCGCCCGCTTGATACACGCCTTGATTCGACGCCTGCCGGACTGGCGGGCCGCCGTTGCCGACGCGCGCCATCGGCCGCGGCATGTTGCTGCGCGGCATCGGGCGCATCTTGGGGCTGTTATTCTGGCTGACGCGTGGCGCGGCTGGCCGACTTAAATTGTTCGGCGTGATTCGCTGCGCGCCCGTATTCGCATAGGCTTGCATGATGCCCGACGTGCCGCGTTCGCCACGGTTCGGGTCGATTTCGCTGAAGGCGTTGCGGACGCCCCCGACGTTGCCCGGCGCGGAGCTCGACGCGCCCGGATACTGCAATTGGCTGACAACGTGGGACACACCCGGTATTTCGCGGGCCAGGCTGGCCGCGGTCTCGGCTTGCTGGGCATCGGTGACCGTGCCGTTGAGCCAGGCCACGCCGTCCTGGAATTTGACGCCGACGCGGTACTCGCGCAGCTGACCGCTTTCCTTCAGGATGCTGCCGATCCGCTGAGCCATCGCTTTATCGGCGGCCGTTTGGGCCGACGTGCCGGCGGCGGGCAGCAGACCTGCCAGCGCCAACAAGGCGAGAAAGACGATTCTGCGCATTGATAATCCCCCCTAAGACAAGAAGCGAGCAAGGAGCGTGAAGCTAGGAGCAAGGAGTCGGAGTGATCAGACTCCATGCTCCGCGCCGGGCACCCTTGGGGTGGTTCCACGCCATGTAGTCTGTTTCGGCTGACGGTCGTGCGGAAAGGGAATCTTTTTCCGATTTTGACGGTCGTTGGGCCGCGGCGGCGCAAGATGCGCAGCCTTTACCGCCCCGCCGGTTCGCCGGCCGATAGCAGATATCGCCGCTAGCTGATCGTCGCCGATTGCAGCAGAGGGTGGACTTCGTGCGTACGGCGAAAGTCAACCACGGCCGTGACGACCATCGCGACGAGGGTGATTCCCGAGAGAATCGACAGGCTGCTCTCGTGATGGTGACCAATCCAGGCCGCCATGCCGACGGCCGACATCGCGAGAAAACACGCGAGTTGTACCGGTACTTCGAGTCGCGAGCCAGCCGCGACGCGGGTGCCCCAGGCGGCGACCAGGGCGCTAATGTGCAGCAATAACCAACCGACGAACAGGAAAGTGGGTGCGGGGTCCAAGTGGGGCTCCTTCCGGAAATCCATTTCCAAGGGGGCCATGCAGGCGTGCACGGAAGCTGTTCGGGCCGATCCAGGCCCAGATCCGTGCAACTGCGTGAGGGTCGAATACGGGCGTCCCGTTTGCGATTGGCGTGCCGTAGCGGATTGCAATCGACACACAGTCGAAACGGATGGACTATAACCGCTTTGCTCCAAGCGACTTGCGTTGGCTAAGTACACTTCGGGAAGGCCGGTACATGCCCCGCGGGCAATTGTTAAACTTTGCCGGATTTGCAAGTTTTACAACGTGGGGAATCTCTAACGGAATCGTTCGAGGACGAAAAGCCGTGCCGGATTGCGACGTGGCCCGGCGTCTTGGCAC
>JBIOWO010000048.1:0-3426 GCA_044868555.1 Lacipirellulaceae bacterium
GCAGGGCACCGATCTGGAGCAACTGGCCACGCGCGGTTCGTGGCTGCGACCGTATTGCGAGGAATCGGGGTTTATTTACTGCCCGCGCAAGCAAATCGAATGGTTCGGCCCAGTGCGCGGGACGTAATGGCGCGTGCTGGAGTGGTGTGCCAATGGGAGTGGTGTGCCAACGAGAGTGGTGTGCCGACGGGAGTGGTGTGCCAACGGCTTTGCCGATGCAATACGATACGAACAGGAACAGAGGCCGCACTGGCAGAGCCAGGGGCATACACTAGAATCGAGTCGTGGACTCACTTCGATACATCCTCGCCAGCCTGCGGCATTATCGGCGGATTCATGTCGCCGTGGCGCTCGGCGTGGCCGTGGCGACCGCAGTGCTCACCGGAGCGCTGCTGGTCGGTGACTCTGTCCGCGGCAGTCTGCGCGATTTGACGCTCGAGCGGCTCGGCCGCATCGACTCAGCCTTCATTACGGGGCACATGTTTCGCGAGTTGCTGGCCGATGAAGTAGCAGCGGACGCGGAGTTTCAGAAACATTTCACCACCGCCGAGCCGGCCATCCTCATCACTGGCACACTGCAATCGGGCAGCGGCAATGAAATGCGCCGGGCCACGCGCGTGAATGTGATCGGCTGCCGCGAGTCGTTCTGGTCGCTAGGGCAGGGCGGGGCCGCAGGGCCGCTCGCCGAAAACGGAGTCGCGATCACCGAGCCGCTTGCCCACGAACTGGAAGTGAAAGTCGGCGATGAAATCCAGTTGCGGATTCCCACCAGCGGCGCCGTACCGGCCGACAGTCCGCTCGGCGAGAAAGACGACACATCGCGGTTCGGGCGGTTCCGCGTTGGCGCGGTGCTGCCGCCGCGCGGGTTAGCTCGATTCAGCCTGATGCCGTCGCAGCACTTGCCACGCAACGTCTTTGTGCCACTCGCCGCGCTGCAAGACTTGCTCGAAAAGCCGGGCAAGGCGAACGCGATCCTCGTTGGCGGCCCGGACGCGGATCGCGCGACCGACGAAACAGCGCATCGGGCGTTAACCGCGGCGTTCCGACCGCGACTGGAAGATTATGGCTTGAAAGTTGAAACGCTGAGTTCGCCGACTACGTCGTTGCAGGTGGCTGCGGATCAACTGGTGCTTGCCGATGATGTGGTCAGCGCTGCCGATCGGGCATTTCAATCGCCCCCGCCGCAAGCGGTCGTCACCTACCTGGCAAACACGATTTCGGTCGGCGAGGGCGATGCACAGCGCAAGATTCCCTACTCGACAATCACAGGCGTCGATTCGACGGCCGCGCTCGGGCCGCTGCTGGACGAGGCGGGGCAGCCCATCGTGCTGGCCGACGATGAGATCGTGCTCAACCGCTGGGCGGCCGACGACTTGGGCGCGAATGTTGGCGACACCGTGACCGTCGCGTTCTACGAACCGGAGAGCACACACGGCCAACTCCGCGAGCGCCGACCGCCTCCCGCCTTTAAACTGAAGGCGATCGTCGAACTCGGGTCGGCCGACGGCCAGCCGACCCGTGCCGCCGATCCGAAGCTGACGCCCGAACTGCCCGGCGTAACAGATCAGAAGTCAATCGCCGACTGGGACTTGCCATTCGAGCTCGTCGAAAAAATCCGCCCACAGGACGAGACGTATTGGGACAAATATCGCACCACGCCGAAGGCGTTCGTCTCGCTCGCCACGGCGAAACGATTGTGGGAGAGTCGCTGGGGATCAATCAGTTTGCTGCGCCTACCCGTAGGCGAGTCTCTCCGATCGGAGATTCGCCAAGGCGAAGACTCGCGTTCGGACCCGAGTTTCGGAGAAACTCGGCTACTTGCCGAGATCAAACCGGCCGATGCCGGCATGACGTTCCTGCCGGTGAAAGCGCAAGGCCTCGCCGCCGCCAGCGGCACAACGCCGTTTGACGCCCTGTTCTTGGGCTTCAGCATGTTCTTGATCGCCGCGGCCGTAATGCTAATCGCACTGTTGTTTCAACTCGGCATTCAGCAGCGAGCCAGTGAATTGGGCACGCTCGCCGCCGTCGGGATTGGCCGACAGCGCATCGCAACACTCCTCAGCCGCGAAGGGCTGATCGTCGCCACAGTCGGCGCGCTCGTCGGCGTGGCGGCAGGCGTCGGCTACGCCTTGCTAATGATCGCTGGTCTACGCACGTGGTGGGTCGCGGCCATCACCACGCCCTTTCTCGAGCTGCACGTCGCACCGCGCAGCCTCATCATCGGTTGGTTGATCGGCGTCGTAGTCTCGTGGCTCACGATCCGCTGGTCCATCCGGCGTCTGGTGCGCGTGCCGGCAAATCAACTACTACACGGTGAAATAGCCGGCGAGCCGGGCACCACGGCCGCCGTGATCGCGCCGGAAATTGGCTGCAAGCGCCGCCACGTCTGGCCGGTGTTCCGCCTCATCTTCATCGCACTGACCATCGCACTCGTCCTCGTCGGCTTCAAGCTAAACGGCGAAGCCCAGGCTGGCGCATTCTTTGGCAGCGGCGCAGTCGTGCTCGCGCTGCTGTTGGGCGAAATTGGCCATCGCCTTCGCACGGCCCATCGAACCACCAACGCCGGCCGTACGTTGACGCTGCCCCGGCTGTCCGCGCTCAACACGGCCCGCAATCCGGGCCGCAGCACGCTCACTATCGGCCTCGTCGCCGCGGCGACGTTTCTGATTGTTGCGATCAGCGCGTTCCGCCTCGACACGGGCGAGGGCGGCACGGGCGGCTTCGCCCTCTCAGCCACGAGCGACCAGCCGATTTACTACGATCTCAACACGCCCGAAGGCCGGCTGGAGCTCGGATTTAGCGACGCGGCCAGCCGGCAGCTTGACAATTGGCGGATCTACTCACTCCGCGTAGCGGCCGGCGAAGACGCGAGCTGCCTCAATATGTACCGGCCGACGCAGCCACGGGTCTTCGGCGTGCCCGATGCGCTCGCTGACCGCGGCGGATTCGATGCCGTGCCGGCCAATCCGTGGCCGTTGTTGCGCAATGACCTCGGCAACGACGAGGCGGGCCGGCCGATCGTGCCGGTCGTGCTCGACGCCAGCACGGCGATCTACAGTCTGCACTTGAAGGGCGTCGGCGCGCGGTTCGAAATCCGCGATGCGGCCGACCGGCCGGTCACACTGGAAGTCGTCGGACTTTTGAAGAACAGCGTGCTGCAGGGCAACTTGCTCGTGAGCGAGGCCAAGTTCTTGCGGATGTTTCCTGACACAGGCGGGTATCGATATTTCCTGATCGAAAGTAGTAGGCACGCTCCGCGTGCCGTAACCGAATCGGAACAGGCGTCGAACGTCGGTACGGATGGAGGTCAACTTGCGACGGCTGACGGCGCACGGAGTGTGCCTGCTACTTTAGATGCCGCCGACGCCGCCCGACTGCTCGAAACCGCGCTGGCCGCCGACGGCTTCGACGCCACCGACGCTCTCG
>JBIOWO010000049.1:0-16070 GCA_044868555.1 Lacipirellulaceae bacterium
CTTCGATCCACGCTACATGCTCAATGCTCTTCCCTCCACGCTCCCTGCTCGCCGCTCAAATAATGTCGGCAAATGATTTTTCCATCGAGCGAAACTTGCTCACGCCGAGCCACAGGAACAACGCCACCATCGCCAGGCTGGCGGCAAAACCGGGCCAGTACAGCGTGCTCTGGCCGCCCAACAGGCACCAGCGGAAGCCGTCGATCACGCACACGATCGGGTTCAAGCTGTACGCGAGCCGCCACTCTGCCGGGATCACGCTGCTGCTGTAACCGACCGGCGACACGTAGAGTCCGAACTGCACGATGAATGGAATGATGTAGCGGAAGTCGCGATATTTGACGTTGAGCGCGGTTACGTACAGCCCGGGGCCCAGGCTCGCCAGGATCGCCAGCAGCATGAAGAGCGGCAGGAAAACGATCTGCCAACCCGGCGCGAACTGGTAATAAATCATCACGCCGGCCAATAGCACCAGGCTGATCAGAAAGTCGACAAACGCCGTGATCACCGCCGCGGTGGGCACGATGAGCCGCGGGAAATACACCTTGCTGATCAGGTTGGAATTTGCGACCAGGCTATTGGCTGCCTCGCCGAGCGCGGTCGAAAACAGCGTCCACGGCAACATGCCGGCCAACACGAGCAATGCGTACGGCGCATCGCCGTCGCTGGGCAGCTTGGCCACGCGGCCGAAAATGACGGTGAAAATCAGCATCGTCAAGAGCGGCCGGATGACTGCCCAGGCGACGCCGATCACCGTCTGCTTGTAGCGGACCGCGATGTCGCGCCACGCCAGGATGTAGAACAACTCGCGATAGCGCAGCAGGTCGCGCCAGTAGTTCCGCTCCGCCCGGCCGGGCTCGAGAATCAACAGGTATTCAGGCATGGATGGCAAATTGGGTCAGGCGGCCGGTGAGTCGCTCGCGGAAGCGGCCGTTGTTAATTCGGGAGCCCGAGTCTTGTTCGGGACATGTTGTTTGCTTGCCAGCGAACGTTCGACCGCATCGCAGAACGCGGCGCAGAGTGCCTGCTTGCCGTAATGTTCAGCGACGGCCTGGCGGGCCCGTTGGCCGATCGCCACCCGTTCGGCCGGCGTCCGTGCCGCAATCTCGTTCAAGGCCGCCACCGCGCCGTCCACGTCGCCATGCTCCACGTGCCAGCCGATGTCGTGGCGATCGATGAGGTCGGCCGCGTGGCTCGGCCGCGGCCCGAAGAACAGCACCGGCCGGCCGATCGCCATCGCCCCGTAAATCTTGCACGGATGAATGATTCCCGCCATGTCGTCGCCCAGCGTGACGACGTGCAGGTCCGCGGCGGACAGGCTGTATTTGATCCGCTCCAGCGGCTGGTAGGGCAGCGACACGATGTTGGCCGGGCGGTGTGCGGCGATCGCGTCGTCAACTTCGCGTTTGCCGTGCCCGCCGCCGATGAACATGAACACGAACCGCGGGTCATCCTTCAGCACGTGCGCCGCCGCGAGCAGCGTCGCCAGCGGCGAAGCCAGGCTGTGATTTCCGCTGTACATCACCACGAACCGGTCGGCCAGATGGTGCTCGGCCACGAACGGATTGCCGTCTCGCGGCACATCGGCCAGCGACTCCTCATGCGGCCAGGGCGGCAAAACCTCCAGCCGCCCTCCCACCCGGTACTGCCGTTCGATCCGCTCGGCCATGAACCGGTCCAGCACGATCACGGTGGCGGCCCGCGAAAAAATCCGCCGATTGAGCCACCGCATCGCCCGCACGGGCAGACTGCCCGAGCTCGCCCGGCGAAGCGCAACGAGCTGATCCGGATTCAAATCCATCAACCAATACGTGATCGGCACGCGACGCACCCAGCCAAGCACCACCGCGGCGAACGAAGCCATGGGCGGCGACGTGCTCACGAGGATGCCGGCCAATCGCCGCGCGAACAGGCCGTAAATAATCACTTGCATAAGAAAAAGGCACTGGCCGAACACGCGATGCACGAGCGATTTCTTGCCGAACGACGACCACGGCAACCGCCGCACGTCCACGCCGCCGCGCTGTTCGCGGCGCGGGTATCGCGCCTGCGGATTCTCGTAGCCGCGGGCCGACGTCAGCACGCGCACGTCGAATCCCCGTGCCGCCATCGTTTCCGCCACGTCCGCCATGTGCTGTCCGACACTGGCCGGGTCCGGCACGTACACCTGGCTGATCAGCAGCAGCAGCGGTTTCGTTTCGGTTCGCATCGCCCTACTTCAGGTCCGCCTCGACCATCATCTCGACCAATTGCTGGAATCCTACGGTCGGTTTCCAACCCAGCTCGCGCCGCGCTTTCGTCGCGTCGCCCTGCATCGCGTCGACTTCCGTCGGACGGAAGTAGCGCGGATCGATTTGCACAAGCACGCGGCCGTTCGGACCAATCCCCTGCTCCGCCAGGCCGGCCCCTTGCCACCGCAGCGGCAGATCGACGTGGGCGAATGCCCGCTCGCAAAACTCCCGCACCGAATGGCTCTCGCCGGTTGCGATCACGTAGTCGTCCGCCCGCTCGGCCCGCATCATCAGCCACATCGCCTCGACATAGTCGCCTGCAAAGCCCCAGTCGCGCCGGGCATCGAGATTCCCGAGGAACAGGCGGTCCTGCCGGCCGCGGACGATCGCCGCGACGGCGCGTGTGATTTTCCGCGTGACAAACGTTTCACCGCGGCGCGGCGACTCATGATTGAACAAGATGCCGTTCACCGCGAACATGCCGTACGCCTGGCGATAGTTCCGCGTTGCGTGGAAGGCCAGCACTTTGGAGTAAGCGTAGGGGCTGCGCGGGTTGAATGGCGTCTCTTCATTTTGCGGCGTCTGGAGCGCCTGGCCGTACTGCTCCGACGACGAGGCTTGATAAAAGCGGCACGGTACGCCCTCTTCTCGAATCGCTTCCAGCAGCCTCACGCAGCCGAGCCCCGTGATGTCCGTCGTGTACTCCGGTATTTCGAAACTCACTCGCACGTGCGACTGCGCGCCCAGGTTGTACACTTCGTCCGGCCGGATCGTCTTGATCAACTGGTTCAGCGCCGAAGCGTCGGACAGGTCGGCGTACATCAGCCGCAGCCGCACGTCCGGCTCGTGCGGATCCTGGTAAATGTGGTCGAGGCGGCTGGTGTTGAACGACGACGAGCGGCGGATCGTGCCGAAGACTTCGTAGCCCTTGGCGAGCAGGAATTCGGCCAGGTAGGAGCCGTCCTGCCCCGTGACGCCGGTCACCAGCGCGCGCTTGTCGATTTTGGGTGGAAAATTTAGCGGCATGGGATGTAGCTGATTTTGCAAAAAATCAGCGGTTACTCTTGGTCCTGAATTCTTGCGAATTCAGCTACGTCCTCCGATTGTTACTCTCGATTCTGAATCTTGCGAATTCAGCTACGCCATCCGATTGGTCCGCAACTGTCCGCATTCGGCATCCCGCAAGAACTCGCGGTAGGTGCGGGCGATGCCGTCGCGGAGCGAAACGCGCGGCCGCCAGCCGGTCGCGCGAATCCGCGCCGAATCGGCCAGCTTCCGCGGCATGCCGTCCGGCCGCGATGGGTCGGTGATGATCTGGCCCGTGTAACCGACGACGTCGGCCACCATTCGCGCCAACTCGAGTATCGAAACTTCCTCGCCGGAGCCGACGTTGACCCAATCGGGCGGATCGTCGAGCGCGGCCAGGTGCAAAACGGCGGACGCCAGATCGTCGACGTACAAAAACTCACGCAGCGCGCGGCCGCTGCCCCAAATCGTCACGGTCGGCCGATCGTCCTCCTTGGCTTCGTGGAACCGCCGCAAAAGCGACGGCAACACGTGGGCGTGATCGGGGTGATACTTGTCGCCCGGCCCGTACAAGTTCGTCGGCATCAGCGAATGGAACAACACGCCGTACTGTTGCCGGTAGAGTTGGCACAACTTCAAGCCCGCGATTTTGGCCAGAGCGTAGCCTTCGTTGGTGGGCTCCAAGGGGCCCGTCATCAGTGCCGTTTCGTTGATCGGCTGCGGCGCGAGCCGCGGATACACGCACATGCTGCCCAGGAACACAAATCGCTCCGTGCCACACTCGCAGGCCGCGTGAATCGTATTGGTCGCCAACGCCAGGTTGTCGCACAAAAACTCGGCCGGCGCGCTCGAATTGGCCTGGATTCCGCCCACTCGCGCGGCGGCAAATAGCACGATTTCCGGCCGTTCGCTCTGAAAAAACTCGTTCGTCGCCGCTTGGTTCCGCAGGTCCAATTCCAGCGATGTCCGCGTGAGCAGGTGTGGCCCCAGCGGCTCCAGCGCCCGCCGCAGCGCCGCGCCTACCATGCCCCGATGCCCGGCCAGATACACTCGCCGGCCGCGGAATTGTCGTTCCAACTTCTCCACGTCGTTGTTTGCGTTCGCCGCGCCCACGGTCAAATCACTTCGGCTCCACCAGGTCGGCGTGAATCTCCACCGTCGCACCGACTCCCAGCACACTCACGCCCAGCCATAGCTTCCGCTTGTTGTGCGCTTGCAGCACCACGCCCTCGACGTCCTTCATCGGTCCGGCCGTGATCCGTACGAGTGCTCCCGGCACCAAGCGTGGATACAACTCCAGCGATTCAGGGCAGCATACGAGAGCCGTCTCCAGCGCCGCGATCTCGCCACGAAACCGACCTTGCTCCGCGTCGCCAATCTCGATCAGCCGCACGACGCGCTCCGTTTTCAACACGGCGAGTCGTTCCAGATCGCCGCCGGCGAAAAACAGGTACGAAGGAAACAGCGGATACAAATTGCGCCGCCGGCGCCCGCCGGAAGACGTCTCGCGCAACACCATGGGCAGAAAATAATTCACGCCGCGGCGGCACAAATCCCAGCCCAGCGCTTTCTCCTGACGCGGCTTGCAATACGCTACGGTCCAGCGTCCCTGGACGTCGGCCACGGTCGCAGCGGCCGGCCAGGCCATGGGCGGGTTGTCCTGAAGTCGAATCATAACGAGCTGAATCACTTGCGATTGGCCTGGTTCGGCGCGGACTCCGTCCACGTCGGTGCACGTGGCTCCGACAGACCACACCCCGGCTGGGAGTGTTTTAGACGTCCGTGGTAGTATTCGGTGGCAAATCACCTGCCCGGCGTCCGCCAGCGGCGGCCATGCCCGACAAAGGGGCTTGATGAGGAGCGTCGATCGCTCGCGTCTAAACCCTTACGTCGCAAAAGCTTAGCCAACGGCAGGCAAACTCTCAGTATATTCGCATTGGCAACCAGTACAAGGATTCGCGGCCCCCATTAGAGTGGTAAGTGCCGTGAATTGTTGACGGTCGCCCGGTCTCATTATTCGCCGTCCGCAAAACCGGCTCGAACAGACCTATCAACACCGTTCCACCAATCGATTCCACCGCGAAAAGCCGTCGCGCTTCCGCGCCAAAGCCGTACTTTCCTGCGCGAAAGTTGTTTGTCGGCCCCGTGCAATTCGTATAGAGTGGAAAGTATCCGTCGGACGGCTGGCACGGCCGAATGGCGGACGGCCCGGGGCACTACAGCGGTCGGACTGCGCCACGTTGACTCCTGGCTGAAAGCCACGGGAGAACGTGCCTGGCCGACGCGCCGGTGTCCCCTTGTCCGCACCGTCCCGAAGTGTTGCACGCCGGTCACGGATCCTTCGAGGCAGCATCCATGTCGCAGCTTGTTGAGGTCGAGTCGTATGCCTTGGCGGTGCCCGAGCCGGGTGCCGCCCACGCGACGGACCAGGCCGAAACCAAACGGGAAACCAATCTGCTGCAACTCGCCTGGCGGAGCCGGTGGATCGTGCTCTTGTGCATGCTGGTCGGCGGTGGCATTGCCTGGGGCGTGCTGCAGCGCATCACGCCGCGGTTTACCAGCGTGTCGCGAATTTATGTCGAAAAGAACGTGCCCCAAATCCTCAAGGAGGGTTCGCAGTTTGGCCAATCGGTTGGCTATCTCTACACGCAGGCCGAACTGATTCGCTCCACGCCGGTACTGGCTGCCGTCGCCGATGCCGCCGAAAATGCCGATCTGGAAAGCTTTCGCGACGTCGACAATCGCGTCGGATTTCTCAAGAAGAACGTCCAGGTGAATGTCGGCACGCAGGACGAAATCATCAACATCTATGCCGAATTGCCGAATGCCAAGGACGCGGCACAGATCGTCAATTCGGTCGTCGACGCGTACGTTACGAAATATGCCGAGCAGCGGCGCACCAATACCGTCGAAGTGCTCAACATCCTGCGTAAAGAGAAGGAACGGCGCGACTCGGAGCTCGAAGATCGCCGTCGCGCCCTGGACGATTTTCGCCGCCAGCACACTGCGTTGGCGGTGAGCATCGAACGCGAAAACGTGATCACGGCGCGGTTCGCTTCGCTGGCCGAGGAGCTGAATCACACGGAAATCGGGCTGCTGGAAGCCAAGGCCCGTTACAACCGCGCCAAGAACATGTTCGAAACTCCCAGCCTGCGGATGTCGCTGCTCGAGGCGGCCAGCATGGATCAGCGGGCGATGCGCGACGTCGATCTGGAGCGAAGCATTCAGTCGATGGAGCAAGCGCTCACGGCCGAAAGAACTCGCTGGGGCGAAGGTCACCCCCGCGTCAAGCTGCTCAATGAATCGCTGACCGAACAGCGCAAGCGTCTCAAGAAGCAGCAGCAGGCAATTATCGAGGCACACGTCGATGCGTTGCGCCAGGAATTCGAAGTGCTGGAGCACAAGCGCAATGAACTGCGCACGGCGTACGACACGCAATTCAAGCTGGCCATGGACGTCAGCAACCAGGCCATGCAATTGGCCGGGCTCAAGGATGCCTTGTCACGCACGGAAAAGCTGTGCGACATCCTCGACGATCGCATCAAGGAGTTGAATCTCACCGAAGAAGTCGGTGCGATGAACGTGACCATCATGGAAGTCGCCGGTCCTGCCGGCGCCCCCAGCTATCCAATCCGCTCGCGGTTCCTCGCTTCGGGAATTCTTATTGGCGGGCTGATTGGTTTCGGGCTGGCGTGGCTCCGCGACCTGTTGGATCACCGACTCCGATCGGTCGAGGAAATCGCCGCCGTGCTGCAGCTCCCGGTGCTCGGTGCCATACCGTTCTTCGGCGACAAGCAGGAGGACAGCCAGGCCGGCCGGCTGGTCTCACTCAGTCCGCGTTCGACCGCCGCCGAATCGATTCGCACCCTGCGAACCGCGTTGCATTTCGGCCTCGCCGTGCGCGACGTGAAGGCAATCGTCATCACTTCGCCCTCTCCCGGCGATGGAAAGTCGACCGTCGCCAGCAATCTGGCCATCGCCATGGCCCAGGCGGATCAGAAAGTGCTGTTAATCGACGCCGACCTGCGGCGGCCGACGCAACATGCGATTTTCGAGATTGCGGGCAATCGCGGCCTGGCGTCGGTCCTCACCGACCGCCGGCCTGTTGAGGAAGCAATTATTCACAATGCGATCGACGGCCTCGACATCTTGCCGTGCGGCCAATGCCCCAACAATCCGGTTGAGCTATTGAACAACGGCTTTTTCGCCGACATGCTGGCGAAGCTGAAAGAAAAATACGACCGCATCATCATCGATTCGCCGCCGGTGATGCCGGTCGCCGATGCTCGCGTGATTGCCGCGTTGGGCGACGCCACGTTGCTCGTATTGCGTGCCGAACGGTCCACGCGTCGCGTCGCGCTGGCAGCTCGCAACGAACTATGGCGCGTCCGGGCCACGCGGATCGGTGTCGTCGTCAATGGTGTCCCGTTGCGGCGACAGGGCAGCTACGGCTACGGTTACGGATATGGATACGGCGAGTATGGTGACGAACCGTATGGCGGCGGCTACGGCAACGATGAATCGGCCGCCAACGGCCGCAGTAATCGCCGGGCGTTGCTCGCCGCCGAGCCTGCTGATACCGTGGTCTCCGGAAGCACCGGCTCATGAGCCGTGGCGCGACGTCGTACGTTCGCAGTTCTAGGCTGACCGGCTGACTCCCATCCCGATTGCCAGGCTGGACGGCCTGATGCACATAGACTTCAGCTCGCGTGGATCGCCGAT
This sequence comes from Lacipirellulaceae bacterium, assembly GCA_044868555.1. Taxonomy (GTDB): domain Bacteria; phylum Planctomycetota; class Planctomycetia; order Pirellulales; family Lacipirellulaceae; genus JABDGM01. The sequence continues at coordinate 7,980 of JBIOWO010000049.1, forward strand.
GAGCACGGCTCCAATCGGAAAGTGGACCCGCGAGCAACAGCAACGGCTGGACGACTTCGCGGCCTCGCGGTGCGCCGATATTCATTGCCATTGTCTGCCTGGAATTGACGACGGGCCCGCCACGCTCGACGACGCCGTCGCGCTGTGCCAGGCACTGGCTCTCGACGGCATCACCACCGTGATCGCAACCCCGCATCAACTGGGCCGCTACGATCGGCTCAACACGGCCCAGCGAGTGCACCGCGCGGTGAGCGAATTGGCGGCCGAATTGGTCGACCGCGAGATTCCGCTCGAGGTTTATCCCGGCGGCGACGTGCGGGTAGACGAACGGCTGCCACGCCTGTTGGATGCGGGCGAGATCGGCACGGCTGCCGACGCCGGCCGGCATTTGATGCTGGAATTGCCGCACGAACTGTACGTCGATCCCCTGCCAATGATCGACCTTCTCCGGGAGCGCGGCCTGCAGCCGATCATGACCCATCCGGAACGTCACCACTATTTGAACGGTTCGATCGACCTGCCGCGGCAGTGGGTGGCCCGCGGCGCCGTGTTGCAGGTCACCGCCGGCAGCCTGACCGGCGACTTTGGTCCCCGCGCGCTGCACTACGCCTGGCAACTCGTGCTGGCCGGGCTGGTGGGTGTCGTGGCCACCGACTCCCACGACGCACTTCGCCGGCCGCCCCGCCTGTCGGCCGCTCTTCATGCGCTGCAGCAGAAAGTCGGGCCGGACGCCGCCCGCCGCCTGGTGGTCGATAATCCGCTCTGCGTCATCGAAGGCCAACCCATCGAAACCGCACAGGTACCTTAACGTGCCCATGGTCCGCGCGATCCTCGATCCCGATACGCTGCCCGTCATGGGCAGGCGGTGGGACTTGGTGACGCTGGGGCTGCTCTCGGCCCTGCTGGTGTTTATGCCGGCCGCTTTCGGGGCCGTTGAGGCCTGGAGCGAATTGATCGTCGTGGCCGGCGCCGCGCTCTTGGCGTTGGTGCTGGCCCTCCGCACGGCCTTCGACCCGGACTTTCGTCCCGCGCGGACTTGGACGTACCTGCCTCTGGCGATGTTTCTCGCGCTGGCAGTGTTTCAATGGCTGCCGCTTCCGACCGGGCTTGTCCACTGGATCGCTCCTAATACCTTGGCGACAAAAACCGAGCTGCTCGGCGATTCCGCGCCGCCGACCGCCACCACGCTTAGTTTCTATCCACGGGCGACCGTCGAGTACCTGCGCCTGCTGCTGGTGGGCACGGCCGTGTTCGTGACCGTGGCCTGCGTTTTTCGCCGGCCGCGCCAAATCAAGGAGCTGCTGCTGGTGATTTTTATCATCGGTTGCGCCGAGGCCGCTCTCGCCATCGCCCAGATCGCCACGGGGGCTCAGCAAATCTATTGGACGTTCCCCTCCGACGCGCACCACGTCAGGTCGGGCTCGTTCGTTAATTACAGCCACTTCTGCCAATTCATGAACCTGTCGCTGGGGGCGGGCGTCGCATTTCTCCTCGTTCAGCTCCACGAGCTGCGCCGCCACGAGATACACGGTTCGTTTCGCAACGGCGTGTTCGCTGGGGTCAATCGGGAAAAACACGGTTGGATCCTGTGCGGCATCATGCTGTCGGCGATCACCGTGTTCACTTCCATGAGCCGCAACGGCGTCATCTCGCTGCTCGTGGCGTCGGCCGTCATCGGCGTCCTGCTCTATCGTCGTGGCGGACTCAGTTGGCGTGGCTGGCTCCTTGGGCTGCTGCCGCTGGGCGTGTTGTTTGGCCTGCTGCTGTTTGGCTTTGACATCGTGTACGAGCGGCTGGCCACGCTTCGCGACGCGAGCCATATCGAAAGTCGCTGGCAAATGACGGTTGCCGCGCTGCGCGCGTGGCGCGAGTTTCCGCTGTGGGGCACCGGGCTCGGAACGCATGAAGTCGTGTTCCCAATGTTCGACGACTCCGTCACGCCAGCCATCGCCGCCCATGCCGACAACGACTACGCGCAGCTCCTGGAAGAAACCGGGCTGGTGGGCGCGTTGCTGGTTGCGCTATTCGTGGCCGGAATTGCCACGCTCGCCATCAATTTGATTCTTCGCGGGCGGACGCCTGCCGCCGCGGCCGCATTCGGCCTCGGCCTGGGGTTGCTAGCCGTTGCGATTCACAGCGCTACCGATTTCGGGCAGCGGATCCCGGCGAACTTTGTCCTCTCAGCCACGTTCTGCGGCCTGCTGATTTCGATCGCGCGGATCGAGGCCCGCGACTGGCTGGTCCGCCACGGCAGGGCGGAACCGACGCCGTCCGGCTCGCCGGCGATTCGCCGGTCGGCGGCCGTTGTGTCGCTGGTCGCGCTGTTGGTGGTGAGCGGATGGGCACTGGCAGACTCCTACGCCGCCTTCCTCGGCGAACGCTGGTGGGCAGCCGCACTGACGATGGATGCCTCGATTCAGAAGGCGCCGGCCCAGGCCGACGACCAGGATTACGTCGATCTGCTCATGGCTGCCGACAGCGCTTCGCAAAGCGACCCCACTAATGTGAACTATGCCTACTGGCTCAACGTCTATCGCTGGCAATCGCTCAGCCGCGTCGTCGACCCGAATACTCGGCAAGTTATCCTTCATCCCGATGCAGTTCCTTTTGTCGTGAAAATTGCCGACGACCTCGACCACGTCCGCCAACTCTGTCCGACGTTCGGTCCACCGTACGCACTCGAAGGCCAACTGCGGCTGTTCGTCTTGAAGGAGCCGCGCGGTGCCGACCTGATTCGCACCGGGTTGCGCCTGGCGGCGTACGACCCGGCAACGTGCCTCGTGGCCGGCGAACTGGCAGCCCGCGAAGGAAAATTCGCCGAGGCCGAGCCGCTGCTGGCCCGGGCGATCGAGCTGTCGTCGGGCTACTACGTCGACGTCATTCGACTCTGCCTGACAGATGTGAACCGGCCCGAACTGGCCCACAAGCTGGCCGGCGACAACTTCTGGCGGCTCCAAATGTTGGCCGACGCAGCGGCACAAAATCCCGCGTATGCCGAGATGACCGACAAGCTTCGCGCCGAGGCCACGGACAGCCTGCGTCGCCACGCCGCCACAGCAAACGTGCGGGCCGATGAGTTAGCCGCTCTGGCGTACATCGATCAGCAGCAAGGCGATTTTCAATCCGCAGCGGAACTCTACCGGCGGGCGCTTACCCAGGAGTACAACCGGGTCGATTGGCGGTTGAGCCTGGCCCAGGCGCTGGCGGCCGCCGGAAAGTTCGACGACGCCATCCACGAAGTCCGCATCTGCCTCCGCCTTCGCCCCGAACATCCGGCGGCCACGGCCCTTCTTAACCAATGGACCACTCGCCGAAAGGCGCAATAGTTCGGCGCAGCGCGACCGCGGGGTCGGGACTGTTTTGCGACTTGCGGGTCAGCCAGATTGACGAAGTTCCCAGTCGCAAAGCAGTCCCGACCCCTTCAATTCGCCGCTCAGATTCCCGGCTGCACGGCCCACAGCGAGATGAACGCCGCGGCGACAAACCAGTACGAAACTTTGCACTGGGAAACGCCGACGATTTTCTGGCAGTGTTCACACCAGCCGTGATTGCTCGGGTCTCGATAGAAAAGCTGACGACGACAATAAGAACAATACATCTGCATTCCTCCCGGTTGAGCAAGTTTCGCGACGCCCATGAATCACGGCACGCTGTTCGTGTTGAACCGCTCGCGCCGCAGGGTCATCGAGTTGGTGAGCGACTTGTTTTTGAAGAACAGCGGCGCGACCCAACTATTGTTGTTGATTGGCACGGTTACGGAGACAGTCACCTGGCTCGTATCCTGGGAGATCACCGCGGGGACGACGTCGATCGCCGCGCCGCTGACGGAGACCGTGTTGAGAACGTTGCGGGCCGCCGTCCGGCAGTCGTCGGCCGTGGCGCCGGGCACGATGCCCCGCCGGCTCCCTTCGTACACGGCGTTTTCCACGCTTTGCCGGATCATGTTGACGCGGCCAAACTCCAGCGCCGCGAAGAAAATGAAGAACAGGATCGGCGCGCAAATGGCAAATTCGACCGTGACGACGCCCGCGCGGGCCCGTCGGAAACTGCGCCGCCGACCGGATTTTTTCGTTGCTGAGCACATGGCAAAGGCCTTCGCTACTCAAGTGGCGGGCGAAACCGCTGGGGGCTCGGCGGAGCCTCGACCCCAGCCACCCGTCGTTTCTCCGTCAATCCGTGAACACGACCGGCAGCGTCAACGCGATCTCCTCGAAGATGTCCTGCAGCGTCGCCGCGTCCGGCGCGACATAATGCGTTCCGCCGGTGGCGTCGGCGATGTCCTGCATCAGGCCCGGGTTTGCCTCGCCATACGTAATCGTGTGGATGATAATGTCCTGATTGGCGGCTTCGACCGCTTTATCGATCGCCGCCTGAAACGCCTGAGAGCAGCCCGTCGACCCGCAACCGCCCGGTTCGTTCGCGGCGCCGTCGCTCATCAACACCATCGTTTTGGCCGCATAGGGTCGGGCCGATGCCGATGTCAACACCTGAATGCCTCGATTCAGCCCGGCAGCGATGTTCGTGCGTCCGTTCCACTTCTTCGTGGATAGACTTGCCATTGCCGACGTGACTGCAGAAGCGTTCGAGGCCAGCGCGCAATTGATGTCCGACGTATTGCTGGTGTAACTGCAAGCGGTGTACGACGAAGCGCCGTTCATGCCGCCGGCATACGTGGCCAGTCCCAAGTATTCCGATTGCGGAGTCTGCTCCAGCGCATCAATGAATCGTTGCACCGCGATGGAGGTGGCGCCCCAACGGCTGAGACTCATGTTGGGCGGTTGGCAAAACCGCGGATCGCTGGTCGACATCGTCGCCGAGGTATCGTCCAGGTATAGCTTCATCGAGCTGGACCGGTCCAAGACCAGACAAATGTCGCGGTCCAGCCGGACCACCGTGGCCGCCTGAACCGGTTCAAAATCGAGCACGTTGAACACGCGGCCGAAAAACAGCGGCACGCTGCCCGACGGCGCCGAGCGCGTCCGTCGCCCGAACACCCGCACCGCGTTAATCGGCTGGCCGTTCGGCGTAAAGGTCCACGCTCCGCTCGCTTGCTGGGCCGACTTGCCGAACACGATGTCCGAATCATCCAGCACGAGTGGTCGGCCGGCCACCTTGTTGGCGGCCGCAATGTCCTTGGCGGCCTGGCGGGCGTAGTCCGTGTCCTGGGCACGCGACAGGCCCTCGCCGGCCGCCCGCGCCGCCGCATCGGTCGCCGCCCGCAGCTTGGCCTTGGTCAATTGCATGTACGAAACGTCGACCGAGAAGACTACGCTCGCCAGAAACACGATCATCATCACCGCCGCCAGCACGACGATCGCCCCCTGACGCGTTTTGGATTCCCTGGCTGCCGATTTGCGTGGTTGTCGTGCTCGGAACATGGTTCGCCTCGCTTCCGAATCGAATTGCCGACGGGCTATAGCGGGATTCGCAAGAATTCCAAAATTCACAAGGTATCCCTGAAGTCTTGTGACTTCAGCTACGGTTTCAAATTCGCTTCATTCCTTGACCATCGTCGTCGTCACCGAAAGTGTCCGGCCTCCATAGAACCACGGTGGGATGATGGCGTTCGAGTCGCACGGCGCCGACACGGTAACGGCAATCGGCTGCCCGCGCGGTACAACCGACACGTCGGCCGGATTGATCGTCACGTTGGCGCCGTCGATCGACCGCTGGTTGATAATCTCATCGCAGCGGGCCAGCACGTCCGTGTTATTGCCGTCGAAGTTGATCGCCACGCGCACGCCTTCGTAACTCGCAATCGTCAGGCCGTGATCCAGGAAGATCATGGTGCAGGCCTCGATCGAGGCCAGCACGAGCATGACCAACAGCGGCAGGCAAATTGCCAGTTCCGCGGCCGCGGCGGCTCGACGCGCCCCGGCATGCCGGTGGCGGAAAGGTGGTCCTGTCATGCAAAAAGTCCCACGCGCTCGACCGCGCATGAAAGCGCAGGCAGGCGGCCGGCTCGAAGCAGCGCTCGTGCTCCCTTCGGCCGGCTAGTTCATCGGTTCAGCGAAAACTGCTGGGGAGCGATTGTCCCAGGTGCCAGGTTGGATCGAGTGATCGTGTTTGCAACGCGGCAAGAACGTGCAAGTGTCGGCTCCGCCGCGCGTGCGGAAGGATCTTTTGAGAAGTGGTGTCGCGAAAAATGCGGATTACCGCCACTTAAAACCTAGTTCAAGATCTGGCACACGCAAGCAATAAATCACGCCAAATTTGCGGCTGCAGAATCGTTGTAACGAATAGGAGGCGGATGCAGGCACTCCTGTGCGTATTCAACCGCGGATTTCGCGGATATCGCGGATGGGCCGGCCCCGACTCCGCACCGGTCGCCAGCGGCCAATCCGGCCAGTTGCCATCCGTGTTCATCCGGGTAATCCGTGGTCCTTTCTTCCAATGGCTTTCAAGAATTGTAGTTCTCGGCTAACTTGAACGTGGGCATGCGCAGGGGCCGATCCGCGGCGAATCTCCGTTTTCGCCTTATCCTGTCAACGTCCCATGTCTCATCGTCGACTTATCCGGGGGTTCAACCTCGTCGAACTGCCCGTAGTGAGCAAGCGTAAAGGCGCAGCTTTTACGCTTGTCGAACTATTGGTCGTGATCGCGATCATCGGGCTGCTGGTGGCCATGTTATTGCCGGCCGTGCAAAGCTCGCGCGAAGCGGCCCGCCGGTCCTCGTGCACCAACAACATGAAGCAGATCGGCCTGGCCATTGCCGGCTACCAATTGGCCAGGACCGTGTATCCGCCCAGCAACACCGACGACGTATTGCAATGGGACGTTTCGGAGCGGCTGCGCAATCACAGTTGGGCCAGCCTGATCATGCCCTACATCGAGAATTCGCCGCTTCACGATGCGATCAACTTCAAGATTTCGTCGATGAACTCGGCGAATCAGCGGGCGGCCGGAACGGTCGTCCCCATCTATCGCTGCCCGTCGTACACCGGCCCAAATCTGACCGAGGACGAGCATTATCGGCCCGATACCTACGCCATCGGCAACTACGTCGCCATCGCGGCGTCCGACGTCGATCACATCTGGGGCATCACCGTGAAGCCGGAAGGCGTGATCTTCCCGTTGGCCGAGATCAAACCCAAAGAAGTCACCGACGGATTGTCGAAAACGATGTTCATCGCCGAGAGCCGCGAGGAACGCATGAGAGTCTGGATCGACGGCCGCATCGCTGCGTATACGGCCCTCCGCTACGATGCCGGCGGCGCCACCGCCGACCCGAACGGCATTTCGCTCAACTTCACACCGTACTACAACGACGGCAACATCCAGTGCGATTACGGGCCGTCGAGCATGCACCCAGGCGGGGCGCTGCACCAGTTCGGAGATGGCTCGGTGCACTTCCTGGTGGACACGATCACCGCGGCCAACTACGTGGCCCTCTGCACCCGCGCCGGTGGAGAAGTCGTCGACTATGTCGATTAGAATTCTTCGGGCACTCCCTTATCTGGCCATGTGCCTCTGGCTGACCGGCTGCGGCGATCGCGTCGACGTGCTGATCGCCCAACTCGGCAGTCCAGACGCCGCCACGCGCCGCGCGGCGGCCCGGGCGCTCGGGGAGCAAAAGCCTCCGGATGCTCGCGCCATCGCGGCCCTCTCCAATGCCGTCGCCGACAGCGATGCCGAAGTTCGGATGCAGTCGATTGGCGCGCTGGACCAGTTTGGACCTGCGGCAAAATCGAGCCTGCCCGCTCTCAAGCAGGCGCTCGACGATCCCTTGGTGCCGCTCCGCCGGAAAGCGGCCCTGGCCATCGGCCGCATCGATCCCGCGGACACGAGCTATCCGCCGGTGCTCATCGCCGCCATGCGGGAAGGCGACGGCCGGATCTTGCTGGCCATCGGCGCGATGGAACAGGACGCTCTCTGGGCGGTGCCGACGTTGATCGGTCTACTCTCGCACCCACAAGCCAAGGTCCGCTCCCTGGCGGCCCACACGCTCGGACGCATCGGCCCCACGGACCGCGACGCAAAGGCCCAGCTCGAAGCGCTCCTTCGCGATCCCAATGCCGCCGTTCGCGGCGCAGCCCAGGATGCGCTCGATCAAATTCAGGCGCGGTCGGGTGGCTGGGGCAACGCCCCAGA
>JBIOWO010000050.1:0-3716 GCA_044868555.1 Lacipirellulaceae bacterium
TCGAGGCTGTTTTCCATCGGCGTGCCCGTAAGTGCCCAGCTGCGGCGTCGCGTAATCGCACGGACCACCTCGTTCGTGATGCTCGAGCTGTTCTTGATCCGCTGTGCTTCATCCAGCAGCACCAGGTCAAATCGATTCGCTGGGTCGCAGACCTCGGCCCGGTCGCGGACGACCGCCTCGTAGTTGGCGATGATCACCACGTCGTTCGATTCGCGCCACAAAAACGTCCGCCGGGCCGGCCCGCCCTCGACCACCGTGACGCTCAGCTCCGGCGCCCAGAGCGAGAATTCGCGCTGCCAATTCGTTACCAGCGGTTTGGGGCAAACGAGTAACACGCGGCGAAGGTAACCATGATGCACCAACAGCCGCACGGCGGTGATCGCTTGCATCGTTTTGCCGAGCCCCATCTCGTCGGCCAAAACCGCCTCGTGACGCGGATACAAGAATGCGATCCCGTCCAATTGAAAGGTGAACGGCGGCCGGGCGAATCGCAAGGACTGGGCGGCCAGCAGCGACTCCAGCGGCGGCTGCAGCAACAGCCGCAGCCGGTCTTCCAGTTTCACCACGTCGCGCGGCGGCCGAATCCGCGTGCGTGGCTGCGTAGCAGTGAGTGAGGAGAGAGGTGCTGACGTATGTCCCGCGCACGCCGTGCTGCGGACTGCGTCGTCCGTCCTCGGCACCCGCTGATCCGTGCCTCCTACTCCGTGCTCAAACCGACACCCGACCGTCTTAATCTCGATCGATCCCAAGGGGGACGAAACCACCCATTCCGGCGTGGCAGCCAGTTCCCACTCGATCGACTGTGGCGAACCCCAGCGGAGGTCGACCTCGCCGGCCGCCACTCGATCGACAGAGTCCGCCGGCAGCCAGGACCAGGCTGTCGCCGTGGCCGTGCTGCGAGAATTACGCTGCTTGTCCATGACCGTCCTGGTGGCCGCGTGTACCGATTCGCTGCGCTTCACGAATCGCCTCCTGGATGCGGTCGAACGGCTCGGCAACTTCGACGTATTGAGCCAGTGTTGCGAGCAATTCGACGACGGTTTCCCGGTCGAAATCAAAGCCGATCGGCAATTCGAATTCGCGCTCGGCGACGACTACCATTCGGTCGCACGGCGGGTTCGGCCGCTCTGGATTATCGTTACCGTTACTGCCGCCGTGCGGCGTGCTCAGCAGTGTGTGCGAGGTTCGAGGCGCGTCTTCGCGGTGCACCAGGCGCACCATCGGCGTGGCTATTTGGCCCCGCAAGCAGAGCGTCGCCGAACGATCTGTGAGAATCAATCGGGGTGTCAATTTGGCCCGGCCAAGCAGCGTGCCGCCGATTTGCTCCCCAAGCAGGTACGGCTCCAGTGTTGGGCCGTACAGGATTTCTTGGGCCCGATTCGGACGCACCGGCGCCGTGCAATGAAATTCGAGCGGCCGGCCCAGCGCGGAGATCACAAGGTATCCGCCGAAATAGCCCAGCTCGGCCAATTGCACGGTAGACAAGTAACCGAAAGTTGGCTCCTGGTTTGGGTTTTGGTGCAACATGATGTTGTCGATCGGTGTGCCAGTTGGGAACAGCCGCGTGTAAAAATGGGGCGACTGATAGCTTCGGCCGGCGGGCCGAGTGGGGTACAAAATCCATCGGGACTGCCGCGGAGTCGACTTTAAGCCGCAGCCAACAAGCAGGGCCGCGTTCCCTGTAAGTTGGTTGTGCGTGGCGAAATTCACGCGGATGGCGTCCAGGCGTGGTAGCAACGGAGCCAAAAAGAAAAGTGAGCCAAAACCTGGAATCGGACTAAAGCTTGCGTTAAACTAGTCAACTAGTGGAGGGAAGCCCACCTGAATGGACCTGCCTTCCGAGACCGCGACCCGCCTGGCCAGCACGTGGTGGCCGCCCTCGCGAAGTGTCGCTGTCTTGTGGTGACGGTTGGATTGGAGCAAGAATGTGTCGCCGGAGTTGTTGGTCGCGGGACCAACGGCGCCGGTGGTCGGTGATTCAACATTCACGCGCAGCTTGCCCCGGCAATAGGAAATACGGCGACGCTTCAGGCCAACCGCTCGGCATTGAAACAGTCACAAAGGAAATGTTTGCTCATGACAAGCTCACGCCAGCCAATTCCGCCGCTGTTTTCACAGCTGGATGTATCGACCACTAGCCATCCGCAACCGGTGTTTTCCTCGCGCGACGAACAAAGCGAGTTATTGCGAGAGATTCTGGCCGCTCAGGACCGCACCAATGAGCTACTGGAAGAATTATCCAGCACCATGGCGGCTACGCAGAAGCAGCGCGCCAACGAGCTCAACCAGTGGCGCAACGCCCATCCGGCGCTGGCCAGCGCGTGTCGCGAAGCGGCCGAAGCGCTGACGCGCGTGCAGATCGACTATCTCGATCGCATGACCGACGAGATCAACGACACCAGCGACGACATGGTCGAGGGCGACTTCATGCTCAACGAGTTCATCGACCGCTACGGACCGCGGCTCGCGCATCTCAACGGCGTGATCCAGGTGCTCGCGCAACTGAGCAGCGTGCCGAATCCGACGAACTCGCAGCACGGCTGAAACGGCGACGCATTCGTGCATTTGATTGTAACCTCGGCCTCGCACTTGTGAGGCCATTTTCATGCGCCTCGGCCGGCCATTCCGGCCTGAATCCCCATACCGGCCCCGAACCGGTCGTGTTAAGCTGAAATGCAACCAGTGCCGGGCTCCACGCCTGGCGTGTAGGCCATGAGCACACCGTCCGCCGAATCCGTCCAGCGTGCCCGCGAGGCCCTCGATGCGCACGTCGTGGAAACCGTGGCCTGGCACTTTGACGACGCGACCGGCTGCCCATTCTGGCTGGATTTCAAGCAGCGGCTCAACTTCGACCCGCTCACCGAAGTGCGCGCGTTCGACGACCTGCGCAAGTTCCCGCCCTTCGAGGACGAATGGCTCCGCGGCGGGCCGGTGCGACGGTGGGTGCCCCAAGCGCTCGCTGACAAGCCGATCTACGTGTTCGAGACCGGCGGTACTACCGGCGTTCCCAAGAGCCGCATTGCCATCGAAGACTTCCGCATCGATTACTCGTTGTTCAGCGACACGCTGCCCGAGAAATACTTTCCACACGGCGCAAACTGGCTGATGCTCGGCCCGTCCGGTCCGCGGCGCTTGAGGCTGGCCGTCGAGCACCTGGCCCAGCATCGGGGCGGAATCTGCTTTTGCATCGACCTTGATCCAAGGTGGGTTATCACGCTCATCAAGAAGGGCTGGATGGAGCAGCTCGAAGCCTACAAACAGCACTGCATCGACCAGGCGATCACGATCCTGACGGCGGGCCACGACGTGAAGTGCATGTTCGGCACGCCCAAGCTGATCGAAGCGTTGTGCCTGGCACTGGAAGAGCGCGGCAGCAGCCTCCGTCAGATGGGCATCACCGGCATTTTTTCCGGTGGCACCGAGTTCACGCCGCAGTGGACGCGGTTCTGTATCGAGGAGCTCTTCGGCGGGCCGCCGGATACCAGCGGCATTTACATGACGCCTACTTACGGCAACACATTGATGGGCCTGGCGTGTTCGAAACCTGTCACCGCCGCCGACGGTTATACGATTAGCTACTACTCCCCGCAACCGCGGGCCGTCGTCGAAGTTGTCGATTTCGATGACACCAACCGCGTTGTCGGCTACGGGGAAACGGGCCGTGCGAAGCTCACGACACTGACTAAGGAGTTCTTCATGCCGGGCTTTCTGGAGCG
>JBIOWO010000051.1:0-37436 GCA_044868555.1 Lacipirellulaceae bacterium
GCGCCTTCATTCTCCGCACACTGTCGGCGTCGAACGACATCGCCATCACCTGGTCGTCCATGCCGTGCTCTTTGACGATCTGGGAGACGCGCTCCTCCAGCCGCTGGTTGTGGCCGAAGTGCTTGAGCTCGATGATGACGCCGATCTTGTCTTTGCAGACGTCGAGCAGTTGGCCGAGCGTGGGCACGCGCTCGTCCTTGAACTGGGGCGAGAACCAGCTGCCGACATCGACTTTTTGCAGTTCGGCAGCGTCGGTCTCCCAGACGACGAGGTCGGACTTGCCGACGCGCTGGAGGTCCTTGTCGTGAATGACCATCACCTGACCTTCCCGCGATTCGTGGACGTCGATCTCGATCCAGTCGAAGCCGTCGGCGATGGCTTGCCGGGCGGCGGCGAGCGTGTTCTCGGGCGCGACGGCTGCCCCACCGCGATGGGCGGCAATTTTGGGATCGCGCTGGGGGCCACGCGCCAACCAGCTCATGAGCGCAGCAACGAGCAGGACGCCAACCACCACCGCCACCACGATCCATACGGCCGACTGCCGCCAGGCCACACCCACCATCTCCGTCTCCCACGCAAGTAACAGGGCCAAGGGACGCGTCTCCTGGACCAAGTCTGGCCTCTGCCGCCGCGTGCAAAGGCGTTCGCGAGCCGACTATCTTATCGCCATGCGGGCGCGATGAATACCCGAATGCCGTCCCTCTCTCCCCAGTTGTGAAGCGATGGCTTACAATCGAGTCAGGGACTTCTGACGATGAACTCGGAAACAAAAGAATTGGGACGTCGGCCTTTGTGCCCACGCGGCTTGCGCCTGCATGCGAGTGATAATGTCGTCACGTTGCTCGACAACGGGTCGCCGGGGCCGCTGGAAATCCTGGGCGATTCGAGTGGTGCGACCGTTGAAGTCATTGAAACGGTGGCCGCCGGTCACAAAGCGTCGCTGGGACGAATCGCTGCCGGCGCGCCGATTGTGAAATATGGCGTTACCATCGGTCTGGCGACCGAGCCGATTGCCGCGGGTGCGTGGGTCCACACGCACAACTGCAAGAGCCGACTCGATGAGCGGTCGCACACGCTCGACCGGCACAGCGGCGCCGCGACGGACACCCCCTATGTCTGACCGAAGTCACTTATCGAGCGCGACATGGCAGGGCTACCTGAGAGCGGATGGCCGCAAGGGTGTGCGCAACCTCGTGCTCGTGGTGTACACCGTCGAATGTGCGAAACACGTTGCCCATGCCATTGCCGCGGGCGAACCGGATACGCACGTCATTGGCTTTCCCGGCTGTTACGATAATGCCTATGCGGTGCGGTTGATGCTTGCGCTGGCGCGGCATCCGAACATCGGAGGCGTGCTGGCCGTGGGACTGGGTTGCGAGTACACGCAGCCGCAGCAATTGGCGGCGCGGGCTGCGGAATCGGGGCGGCTGGCCGATTGGTTCTACATACAAGAAAGTGGCGGCACGGCGCAGAGCGTCGCCAAGGGCAAAGGGATTGTCACCCGCATGCGCGATGAGCTGCGGCAAACGCCGCGCGTCGCCATGACGCTCGCCGATCTGGTCGTCGGCGGCGAGTGCGGCGGATCGGACGCGACTTCTGGCATCGCCGGCAATCCGGCCGTCGGACGCGTATTCGATCGCATCGTCGACGCCGGCGGCTCAGCGATCTTCGAAGAGATTGTCGAAATGATCGGCCTGAGGGACGTGCTCGTCGACCGCGCGGCCGACGCGACGGCCCGCGACGAGTTGGCCGCCGCGTACGACAAGGCGGTCGAATACTGCCGCAGTGTCCGCCAATTTTCGATATCGCCCGGCAACTTCGCCGGCGGGCTGACGACGATTGAAGAGAAAAGCCTCGGCGCGTTTTCCAAGTGCGGCGCTCCGCCGATTCAGGGCGTGATTAAGGTGGCCCAGCAGCCGCCGCGCCCCGGCCTGTGGCTCCTGGATAGCGTGCCCGATCCGCACTTCATGCAGTTCGGCTACACCAACCCGAACGACACGGAGGGGATTATGGACCTGATCTCGGCCGGCAGTCACATCATCCTATTCATCACGGGCCGCGGAAGCGTGATCGGCTCGCCGATCGCCCCGTTGGTGAAAATTACCGGCAACAGCCAGACCTATCGCAACCTCGCAGACGACATCGACTTCGACGCCGGCCGGCTGCTATCGGGCGAGCGAACGCTCGAGGAACTTGGCGATGAGCTGTTGGCGATGGTCGTCGACGTGGCTGGCGGTGCGGTCACTAAGCCCGAGCGGCTGGGCCACCGCGAGTATTTCATCACGTACAAGCACCAGGACACGCCGCCGCTGGAAATTGGCTGCCGGGCGTAGTCGATTCGTCCCTTGCCGCATCCCGGTTGCGAGCCCAAACCCCTTTGCCGGTGTCCTCTTTCCCGGTACTCTTATAGGAACGCCGGAGTGGCGGAATTGGCAGACGCGCTGGACTCAAAATCCAGTGCCCGCAAGGGCGTGGAGGTTCAAGTCCTCTCTCCGGTACTGTGCTGACGGCAAGGACTTGCGGCGACCGGCCGCGAGTCCTTTTTCAATGACTGGAAGCGGCTGGCTGTTATGCAGAAAACGCTCGACGAAAAGCTGGCCCACATGGCGGCCGACCCGAACTGCCGCGACTTTATCCTGGCCGATGCCAAGGACCCAGAAATGGCCTTGGGAATTGCCGCGCCGGGATTCGAGCGCGACCCGCAAACGGGTGAATCCCGCTACCGCAGCTTGCAGGAGTTTCGTGAGCTGGCGCGCGAGATTGTCGGGCAGGGGCTAGTCGACATCATGCTGATGACCGTCAACACCAGCGAGCTGCTGACGATCCGCGAGCGGCTGTTCGATGACAGCCCGGTCACGCCGGCCGTCCGTGCGAACGATACCACGGACATCTGGCTGGCGGGCAGCACGGCGAGGTACGGGGCGCAACCGGCCCTGCCCTTCCGCACGGCGCTGATCGATCATGCGATGTGCGGTCACGTCGATTGCACGCCTGACGAACGCAAGCTCGGCGCCGATCTTGGTCTGTACTCGATTACGCTGAACAACGATGCGGCGCTCGATCGCGACACGCTCGCCGCGTATCGCGACTTTCGCATCGAGGCGGAGCAGAAGGGCTTCCGACACTTTCTGGAAGTGTTCGCGCCGAACGCCGGTGCCGAGCCGCGCCCGGCCGACATTCCGCGGTTCGTCAACGACAGCATCACGCGGCTTCTAGCCGGAATAGCGGCGGCTGGAAGGCCGCTGTTTTTGAAGATTCCCTATTTTGGTCCGGCCGCCATGGAGCAGCTCGTTGCGTACGACAGTTCGGTAGTCATCGGCATACTGGGCGGCTCAGCGGGAACCACGTTCGATGCGTTCCACATGTTGTGGGATGCGAAACGGCATGGAGCTCGCGCGGCCCTCTTCGGCCGCAAGATCAACCATGCCGAGCATCAACCGACGTTCGTCCGTCACCTGCGTGCCCTGGCCGACGACGAGCTGAAACCAGAAGAAGCCGTGCGCTCTTATCATGGCGAATTGGCGAAGCTGAAAATTGTGCCGCACCGCCCGCTCGCGGAAGATTTGCGGCCGTCGTAGCATGGGTCGAGCTTCGCGAGATCTACCGAACCAGCGACCCCTTCCTAGAGCATTTCCAGCAACCGTGTGGCGAGTAAGAACCCTCTCCCGGTCCCTCACCGGGACCGGGAGAGGATTGATCATCCGCTACACTAAAAATGGAAATGCTCTAGCCCGTCAGATTAAGCTGTTCGTCGCTCACCGCCTCGCCTAGTTGGACCGCGTCGCCGCCCTGCTTGGCGGCTTCGTTCATCGCGGCTTCGGCGCTGAGCATGATGTCCATTACGCGCGAGGCCACGGTGCAGTGTGCGAGGCCGATGCTGGCCGTGAGGTCCCACAGGTCATTGCCCATCCGCACTTTGCACTGCCGGACCTGCGACCGCAATCGGTCGGCCACGGCCAGCGCGTTGGCTTCGTCGACGCCCGGCAGCAAGAGCGCGAACAGGCCGTCTTCAAATTCGCAGCGTTCGTCCATGTCGCGCGTGGTAGCTTCCAGCAGCCGGCCCATGACCTGCCGCAGAAAGTTGTGTCCCTTGGCGCCGAAGCGGTCGACCAGATCCTGCATCTGATCGACGCACAGCACCAGCACCGACACGGTCGGGCCGCCCCGCTTCCATTCCGACAACCGCCGGTTCAAATTAGCTGCGAACAGCGACCGGCCCGAGAGCACGGGGCCGTTCTCGACTTTCGCCGCGGCCGGCCGCCCCGTGCCGAGTGTTTCGTCGTTCTCGGCCGTCTCGCGCCACATGGAAGCGAGCGTGAGCGATGCGTCGCGCGCCGATTCGTCCTTCGTTTGGAAAGCTGCGGAAACGGGGTGGCACTGCTGGCCGTCGTGCCGGAAGCACAGATTGCCGCCCGCCTGCTGCGCCGCGCCGAGCGCCTCGCCCACATGCTCGATCACCACGCTCGGCATTTCGTCCGGGCGCATTTGAGCGATGCCGACGCTGGCCGTGATCCGCAGCGGATGATGGCCGTGGCTGAAATGGCCCGTTTCGATCAGTTTCCGCACGCGCTCGGCCACCGGCAGCGCGTCGTGCACCGTGGTGTCGCGCAGCACGAGCGCGAACGTGTCGCCGGCGTACCGGGCCACCAGGTCTTTGCCGCGGACGAGCGGCTTGATCATCGCCGCCGCCTGCCGCAGGATTACGTCGCCACCTTGATGGCCGTAGTCCGAATTGACCTGTGCGAAGCGATCCAAGTCGACGAAGATCAGCGTACAAATCGACCGGCCCCGGCCCTTGCCTAAGTCGCGCTCCATCTCCGCTTCAAACGCCCGCCGATTGGGCAGCGATGTGAGCAAATCTGTGTGGCTCAGCACGGCCTGCATCTCGACCGACTCGGCCTGGTGCTCGATCCGCCTTTCTGCCGTATCCACTTTGCGCTGCAAATCGCTGGCCGCGTCGACGATCTGGGTCACGGCTCCGTTGATGCGGGCCACGTCGGGCTGCGAGTCGTCCTGCAGGCCGGCTGAGATCTTGTCGAGCCGCCGGCCGTGGCCGTTGATGTCCGTCGTCAGCTCGGCCGCCAATTGCTCGAGCGATGTGAGCACCTGGCGGTAAATGTGCTTCTGCCGGTCGAGCGATGCGAATGTCATCAGCAGGCTGCCGGAGCTATCGAGGCAGTCGCTGATTTCTTCCTGCTTTTCCTCGATCGTCCGCTGGATGTCGTCGAACTGGTGCTTCACCAGCCCGTTGGCGGCGATGATCGACGCGGCCGCGTTGTTGATGATGGCCGGCTCTGTGGCGGAGGAGTCCTGCAACTCGCGCTTGATCGTTTGGATGCAGTCGATGTGCTGCTGAACGCAGGAGCGGACCGTTTCCGCCGCGGCATGCAGGCTGGTCAGCGCCTGCTCGGCGATCTGCTTGCGGTCGGCCGTCACGGGCCGCCGCGCTGGGCGCTGCGAGGGCTGGGGTATTTTTCCCCTTAACCAAAAGCCGCCGGCGATTCCCAGCGACGCCACGAACATATACGAACAGAATTCCAATAGCCACATCGACATGTGGGATCCCTCTCAGCGGTGCAACGAGAAAAGTGGAAAAGGCGGCCCGGCGGGTCGCCCGGGCGGTGTGCACCACTACAAGTATAGGTCACGATTTGCCCTGAAATTCAGGGGAAATACGACCCTGCGCTACGGCGACGGGCAGTGGGAGGCAGGGGTCGGGGGACGGAGAGTAGAGTGCCAAAGAAGTAGTGTGCCAAAGGATGAGTGGGCTCGCCAGAGTGGTGTGCCAATGGCAGAGGATGTATCGTGGCACAGTACTCGCTCGCGGTACTGTGCCAAAGCGCGGGTTGGCAGACCACTTGGCGGAGTACATCGGCACAGCAATTTACGACTAGAGCAAATTTCCTTTTTATGTACTGGGTGGCTGGGGCAACGCCCCAGAGATTCTCGGCAACTGGGGCGTTGCCCCAGCCACCCATGAGTACGCGATTTCGAAATTTGCTCTAGGAAGTTGCGTGCGGGAAATTCTGTTTGGAATTGGCCAAGACTTCTGGTAGTGTCGAACGGGGCACGACCGTGAGGCGAATGTCGCCCTTCGAGGGAGTGTACGACCCTGGCGCCTACTTGGAAATGTCACAAGACCCGAGATCCATGAGCACGCAGATAAAGTGGCGGACATTCTACTTTGTGGGGAAAGAAAAAAGGTATTCAGTACCATGTCCCGAATCGGTTCCTGACACCTTTTTTGTCGACGCCATCATTTGAACGGGTCGGCGACATCGTCCCAATCGGGCAGCAAATCATCCGCTCGCTCGCTGGCATCGGCTCGCTCCTCGGTTATCAGTTGAGCGTCGTCAAGTTGTTTAGGACCGAATGGGCTCACTAGAGTCGCGACGAGAAGATCGTTGTCGCCGGAATTGGCTGCGTTGGTGGGAGCAATGACTGGGCGGGATGCCGGCCGCCCCGAATCGAATTGCGAGAATGCATCGTCGAGGACAAGTAACTGCGTATTTGTTTTATCATCTTGTTTGGATGGAGTTTGAACCGGCGCGGCGCCGACAACGAATCCTCCCGTCCCGCTTGCGCCCGTCGCGGCCGCACTCGTCGCTACGACCGTACCGCCGGCGGGCGCAGCCATGGCTTTTCGCCACACAATGTAGTCGGCCAAATCGACGGTGCCGTTGCCATTGCCATCGGCGCCGCTGCCGGGCGTTACGGTCATCCCGAAGCTGGACTTCCACACGCCGTGGTCGGCGTCCTGCACCATGCCGTTGTGATCATAGTCGCCGGGTAAGGGCGCGCCGTCGGTGCCGGGCGACCCTCCGCCCATGGAGCTTGCCCGCCAGTTGCCGGGATTCGACGGATCGCCGAGCGGATCGATAATTTCCAACGACGATCCGCCGCCATCCGACGCTGTCGGCCAGGGTGCAATATCATCGAACGTGAAGTCCTGAAGCGTTTCGCCCAGCGGCCCGAGCAGGACGATGCGCTCGCCACTGTTGCTCAGATTCGCCGGCCCATAACCGGCCGCCGGCACATTCAAGCCAGTGCCGTATACCGACTCAAACACAGCCGGCGTGCGAGGCACGATGATCCGCTCGCCCGCATCGAGATCAATTCCTCCGCTGAACACATAGGGCGTGGCCGCGAACTGTGCAATCTGCACGCCGGCCAGGCTTACCGTCTGGCTGCCGGTGTTTAATAGCTCGATGAACTCCAAGTCGTCAGGGTCGGTCACGCCCGGGTAATCGGCCGGGTGATAGTGCAGCTCCGTGATCCGAACGGGGAACATGTCTGGCAGCGTAAACGTGGCATCGATGATCGGACTCCACGTCGTACCATTCTTGATGCGAGCCTTAATCTGCTTGGCGACGTCGATGTCGACCGTAAACGGTCTGGTGCCGTGCAGCGCGGCCGGATTCGCGTTGCCGCCGACGAGCCGCGGATCGCTGCCGTCCGTCGTGTAATAAATCTCCGCCGCACCGGGCGATCCGGCGGGTTTGGTGATCGTCACGTCGAATCCTGGCGTCACCTGGCCGCCGTAGTTGTTGAACGTCGGCGCCGCCAGCGACGACAGCCAGCCGCGAGTCGTGAACTGATTCAGCGAAACGGTCGTCCGCGCCGGAAAGAAATTCGCCACGAGATTGTTGGTGATCGTGACCCAATCGCTGCGAGTGAACGGATCGGTCGGAAAACGATTGTCACCCCACCGGGCCGACTCGCCGACAATTGCCCGATCAATCTCGGTGACGCGGGCCTGGTAAACGGCCTGCGCCATCGCGGGCGTCAGCACGCCACCGTTCTGCATCAGCTTTTGAACGCGGTCGGCGAACTTGAGCTTGTACTCCGGGCTCGTCATCAAGTCGTTGTGGATGCCGGTTGGCGCGCTTGGGTCGTCCTTCGTCGTGGGATCGTAGTTGACGTCGAACGTGTCGCCGTTGTCGTTGGTGGGGAAGGCGTGCTCTTGATCCCAGGCGTGGAAATGCCACTTCGCGCCCGGTTCGACACGGTTGCGCGAGGCATACCAGTTGTTGTGAGCCCAGTCGTTGTTAGCCGCATAGTAGTGGACGATCATGTAGTCGATAAAATCGTCGATGTCCAACAGCGCTTCGACGGCCTGATAATTGGCAAGTACGCTCATGTTCTGCTGCGTGGCCGTGAGCAGCGTTTGGTAATTGTTGAGCGCCGTCACGCCGCCGTCTGCCCACGTGAAATCGGGCGCTGGATTGTGCTTGATGACGTCGTAGTCGTCCTTGTCCCCGCCAAAATACTCCTCGGCAAAGGAGTCGTCCGGCCGCTCGTGCAGGTTGTATAACCCCCAGTACATGCCGTTGAGATAAAGGTGCACATACTTGCCATGCGGCGCTTGCCCACCGGCCAGGTTTTGCAAGTCGGACACAACCTGGTCCGTAACATAACGGGCAACCGAATTCTGCACCGAGTTCGGGTGCAGCCAGGTGTAGTTGTAGCCCGCGTCGAGTATTAGCGTGTCGAATTCGCTCGCTGCGTTCGCGCCGTCGGCGGTGCCAGGAAATAGTACGGCGTTGAGATCGTTCGGCCCGTAAGGCGACTTGAATTTCAGCTGGAACGACATCTTATCCGAGTTCCAACGCGTCGTACTCGAGTGGCCCTGCATCTCGATCGCGGCGTCGATGCGGAACTGACTCAAGCCGTCCGCCGTGAAATACTCCATCGACATCGGCCGCTCGTCGCTCTTGCCTTGCAGGTAGATGCCCTGCAACGTCGTGCTGCCAGGTAATGTCGCGTTGCCGAAAAGATCGGCCCAATTCATGACGACGGAGACCGTTGGAATGGCCTTCAAATCGTTCTTGATGGTCGACGAGTAAGTCGGATTGTTGACGATGTCCGGATCCATGTCCCAGTCGGGTTCGTTGTGCAGCGAGTCCGGATCGTCCTTGTCGTGTCCCCACACGGCGTCTTTGACAAATGTGGGCAAGTCGGCATTCGTTTGCTGAATGACATCGTCGAGAAAGATGTACGTTTGCGTGTCCACGCCGGTCGACTTGTAGCCCGTCTTGTAACCGATCGCGCGCAGCGTCGTCGTGCCGCTAATGTTGATGGGGCCGGTGTACACGGTGCCTACTGTCTCGCTTGGCGCAGAGCCATCGAGCGTGTAGCGAATCGTCGCGTCCAGGACATCGGTGGTGATCTCGACCTGAATCGGTGCATCAAAGAATCCGCGGTCGACCGAGAAATGCGTATCGCCAACGAAACCGAGGACGCCCAGTCCGTTATTGGCTCCCGGCGTTGGTTCGTCGATAAAACCGGAGACGCTGCCGGTCGCGCGAGTGGCGCGCAACAGCGGGTCGATCAGAAAGTCGGTATTCTGCGAAGTGCTGTTCACGCCGTGGAAGGCCAACACGTTAGCGCCGTTGACGAGCTCACCCAAATACGGCGTCAAGTCGAAAGTCACCGGCACGATCACTGTCGAGTCGGGTCGATTGCCATTGGCCCTTGAGTCCCATTGCGGTTGCGGCCGAGAATCGTCCTCCTGGAAAAATCGTCGCGCAACTTCCTTGCCGTTCAGATATGCGATGAAGCCGTCGTCGTACCGCAAATCGAGCGCAACTGACGTCAGCTGATCCTTGTCGGTAACGATAAATGGCACGCGGACATAGGCACTCGTGCGCGTCGTGGAACTGGGCATCTGGCCGGTGGTCAGCTCCGTACCGATATACGGACTAAGTACATTGTTCGGCGCAGTGTCGCGGTCGTACCCGACACCGGTCGTCGTCGCAAACCAGCCGCTATGATCGAAGCCGATCTCGCGCCAGAAATCGTCGACAGCCGCATTCTGAGCCGAGGGTGAAATCACCCACGCCGGCGCGTTGTCGGGCACCAGATCGATGTTGACCGTAGAACTCGCACTTACGCCGATACCGTAGGCAATATTATCCTTCTGTTCCGGGTAGGCCGTGTACTCGTGGGCGATCGTGGTCCCATCCGGCATCACCAGGCCGAGGTACTCGCCCTCATCATCGAGGTGAAAATTCGTGTGCAGCTCCTGCCCAGCCACCGCACGATTCTTGCCCGAAGCAAACACCGTGAGGTATCCGCCCGCCGGCAGATTCGTCGCCGGCAGTTGCCACCGCGTGAGGTTCGCCGACTCATCGGTGAGATACCAGCCCGTCAGATCAACGGGAGCAGCTCCGGTATTCTTAAGCTCGATCCAGTCCGACCGATCGCCGTCCTGGTCGATAATGCCGTCGACGTTCGACGCGACGAACTCATTGATCACCACGGCCATGGCCAAGCGCGGCTCGAGCCGTTCGAAGCTCAAGGGCGCGGTGAGACGCTGAGGGCGCTGTGCCCGCCTCGTACGCTTGCCGCCTCTCATGTATCGCCCTTGCGTAGCTCAGGTGTGCCCTGCCCGAAAGTGATAGGTCCGTTGGGCCGGACCGAATTCCGCGCATATAAGCCATTCTAAACGCCGAGTTGCAGTCCTTGATGCGGCAAATGCCCTTGTTTTAAGTCGCCAGGCTCAATTGAACGAGTCAGCAACGCCGGACCACTCGACTAGCAATTGATCGATCGAAGATTCGGCGCCGCGGGAACCGTCGACGGCGATATCGGCGTCGCTGGCATCACCCAACGCGACATGGCTCGCGAGGCTTGTTAGGAGGAGATCGTCGTCGCCAACGTCACCTGATAGCGTCCGGGCAGCGATCGGTCGGTAGGCCGGCCGAGCCGAGCCGAATCGTGAAAACGCGTTGTCCACCGCCAGGAGAATCGGATGAGAAGGACTTATGGATTCTGTCGGTGCACTGACGGGAGACCCGCTGGAAACAAGGACGGGTTCGCTTCCGTTCTCAACGACCGCCACGACTGCCGCCGCACTCGCTGGCGGCGTCATCGCCTTCCGCCAGATGATGTAGTCTGCCAGGTCGACGATTCCATCGCGGTTGCCATCGCCGCTGGTGCCAACGGCGACGGTCATGCCAAACTTTGACCGCCAAACGCCGTGGTCGGCGTCTTGGACAGCGCCGTTGCCATCGTAATCACCCGGCACGCCACTCGCGCCCGGCGAGCCATTCACGTACAGGCTCGCCCGCCAATTGGCCGGATCGCTCGGATCGCCCAGCGGATTGATGATTTCGAGCGAAGGACCATTTCCATCTGCCGCGGCAGGCCAAGGCGCCGAATCGCTGTACGTAAAACTCTGCAGCGTTTCGCCGATCGGCCCCAAGAGAACGATCTGCTCGCTGCCGTTGCTCAAGTTCCCCAAATAACCGGTGGGCAGCACGTTGTGGCCCGTCCCGTACTGCGCCTGAAAGGCCGCTGGGTCCTTCGCCACGATGATTCGCTCGCCGGCCGCGAGGTCGACGTTACCAAACACCACTGGCTCTGTTGCGAACTGCGTAATCTGCACGCCGGCAAGGTTTACCGTTGAGCTGCCGGTATTGGTAAGCTCGAAGAACTCATGGTCTTCGCTCACCGCCGGATGGTAGTTGATTTCCGTGATCCGCACCGGGAACGGAGTTTCCTGCAGGAAAGTCGCGTCGACGAGCGGACTCCATTCGTTGACGGTGCTGGTCGGTACGTCGTCGAGATAGATGCGGGCCTGGACGTGCTTCCCGAGCCCGTCGGCGAATGTGATCGGGCTGCCGTTGTAGAGGATCGCCGATGCACTGGGCAAATTAGTGGCTCGATCGCGCGGGTCGGAGCCGTCGAGCGTGTAATAGATCTGGGCGCCTCCCGGCGTACCGCCCGGCAAACTTAACGATACTTGCGAAAGAGTATTCACCGTTCCGCCGTACTGGCTGAATTCCGGTGCCGCCAATGGCACAGTCCAACCGCGTGTGCCAAACTGGCCCAGGACGATGTTCGTCCGCGTTGGAAAGTAGTTCGCGAGTAAATCATTCTGCCTCGCGACCCAATGATCGCGAATGTACGGGTTGCCGGCCCCCGGTGGGTCCGATGCTGTCGTGTGATTGTCACCCCACCGAGCCGACTCGCCAACGATGGCACGATCGATCTCCTGCATCCGCGCTTGATAAACGGCCGCCGCTTCGGTTGGTGTCATCAACCCGCCCGGATTACGCATCAACCTCTGCACGCCGTCGACAAATCTCAATCGGAATTCCGGATTGACGACAAGTCTCTGGAATACCTCCGTCGGTCCACCCGAGTTGTTCAACGTGGTGCTGTCGCGAGTGACGCTCTTCAGCACATTCTCAGCATCCCAACTGTGGTACCGCCACTTGCCGTTCGGTTCGACGCGGTTGTACGAGGCGTACCAATTCTGGTGCGCCCAATCGTCGTTGCCAACGAAGTAGTTGACAATCATGTAGTTGATAAAGTCACCAACGTCGATCTTGGCCGCGGCCGCTTCGTAGTTGGCCGGCACCGTCATGTCCGCACGCACCAGGGCCAGCATTGCAGCGTAGTTGTCAATTGCCGAGTTGGGATTAGCGATATCGGCGGACACGACGTTAGTCGGATTGTGCTTGATGACGTCGTAGTCTTCGTCGTTGCCGCCCAGGTACGACTGGGCGAAGTGCTCGTCGGCCCGCTCGTGCATCTCGTACATGCCCCAATACAGGCCGTTAATGTACAAGTGCACCCACTGCGTGTGCGGGGCCGTCCCGCCGGCCAGATTCTGCAGGTCGGAGACATAACCGTCCTGGACGAACATCGCCCGCGAACGCTGATCGACGGCATTGACGTTGCCGCCATACGCCCAGGTGTAGCCTAGGTGCGCGTCGAGGATGAAGGTGTTGAAGCTCGTGGCGACGCCTTCGTCGCGGTCGCCTCCGTGGAAGATGTCGGCGTCGAGCTTCTCCGGGCCGTAAGGCTCCTTAAACTTCACCCGCATCGATAACTTGTCCATCTTCCAGCGGGCATCGCTCGTGCCGCCTTGAATCTCGATGCCGGCATCGATCTGAAATTCCCGGCTGCCGTCGGCCGTGAAATACTCCATCGAAACGGCACGTTCCAGCTCCGAGGCAGTCGGATAAATTCCAGTGCCTGCGGGGCCAAACCAATCGCTCCACGGCATGACGAGCGAGACCGTCGGAACTGCCTTCAAATCGTCCTTGATCGTGCTGGAAAACTGTGGGTTGTTGACGACGTCCGGATCCATCTCCCAATCTGGACCGGCATAGCCCCAATTCGTAACGGGAGGAAGCCCCGCGCCGCTTTGCTGAATCACGTTGTCTAGGAAGACGTACGTCTGAGTATCGACGTTCGACGGAGTGAAACCGACTTTGAATGCAGCAGCGCGAAGGTTGGTTGTCTGGGTGATTAGCGGCGGGCTGAGCGAATTGTACACGAGCCCCGTCGTCGCGGTTGGCAGACTGCCGTCGAGCGTGTAGCGAATCTCTGCGCCCACGGTGTCGGTCGTGATTTCAACGTTGAAGGAGCTGTTGTAAAACCCTCGATCCACCGAGAACTTCGTGTCGGCGACAAAACCCAGCGTGCCCTGTTGGTTCGGGGCGCCGGGTGTCGGAACGAGCATGTAGCCAACTGCCGGTGGCAGCGTTCGGTCAGCCTGCAACAGCGGGTCGATGAGAAAGTCAGTCGACCCGGCGCTCGAATTCAGACCATGAATCGCCAAGACGTTATTTCCTGCCTGCAACAGATGTTTGAACGTTGTGAGGTCGATGTCGGAATAGATGGCTGCTGCCGATTGCGGACTGCGGCTCGACGTGGCTACCGAGTTCCATGCCAACGACGCCGGCGCCGCGCGTTCGGCACTCGTAATCCGCGTGCCGTTCAAATACAGCCCAAAACCGTCTTCGTAACGAATCCGAAGTTTCAGAGTCTGAAGAATCGACGGATCGGCGACCGCGAATGGAATGCGAATATAAGCGGTCGGACGCAACGACAGCATTTGTGCCGACACGTTCAAATCGATGAATGGGTTTAGATCGGTGCCATCTGAATTTGAATCGAAACCGATGCCCGCATTGCCGGCCGTCCAGGAGGAATCGTTGAATCCCGTCGTGAACCAAGTCGAATCGATGCCCGAAGCAGCCGTCGGGACGCTAACTCGGACCGACGACCCTTCGAAGATCAGCGTATCCGTGGTCGTCGCGCCGGCGCCGCGACCGTAGGAGACGTTCGAAAGCTGTTCGGGAAACAGTTCGAAGGAGTCCGCGATGGTCGTCCCGTCGGGCATGACCAGCGCCAACGATTCGCCATTCTGCTCCAGGGAAAAATTCGTGTGCAGTTCCTGCCCGGAGACAGCTCGGTCTTTGCCGGAGGCGAAAACAACAAGGTAGCTGCCAGCTGCAAGGTTGGTGGCCGGCAGCGTCCACTTATCGAGATCGGCCGTGTCGTCCGTCAGATGCCAACCGGTGAGATCGACCGCGGACGCGCCGTTGTTGTAGAGCTCGACCCAGTCCGAACGGGCGCCGTCCTCATCCATCAACCCGTTGGTGTTGGCCGCCAGAAACTCATTGATAACCACGGCCATCTGCAGACGCGGTTCAAGCAATTCGAACGTCAGATTCGTGACGACGGTCGAAGCCTGACGCTCGGCCCGACGACGCGTGAAGATCTTGCCGAAGAGAGTCGGCGTCCTGCCGTGGTTGTCTGGATTTCTGAACCGCCTCATCTGACATTCCGCCTCGCGCAGAGAATCCACGCCCCGGCCTGTCTCATGCCGGAAAAAGAGCCGCGTCGTGCGACTTCATCGAACCTTCATTATACAGCCCCAAATGGCACAAAAGCGAGAAGAATGACCAGCGATTTTCCGTCGTGGGCACGGAAATACTCGTCACGGCCGCTGTTGCAGCTCGCGGCGGATGTCGCTCAGGATTTCGTAGTATCGCCAGGCGGCTGGGGCATCGGGCTCCTGGTGATGGTCCGGCTTGAGCACCAGGTCGCCGGTGGACAGGAGCACGCGCTCGACCTCTGGGTTTTGCCGGACCTTTTCCCGCGTCGCTTCGACGATCAGCCGGTAGTGCTCCCCCTTGGTGGGATCGGCGTCGTGAGCCTTTTGCGACCCGTGGCTTTCGACCGCCGCATCAACCTCCTGTCGCAAGAAAGTCCCGACCCCGTCGCCTGCCGACTTCTCCCCGTTGGAAGTTTCCTGCTCCGGTCCCTTCCCCGGCCGATACGGCATCCGACGGCCTTCGAACGTAACCCAGTCGATCCCCATCGTTTTCATGTTGCGGCTGCCCAAGTCACCGGCGGCCTTGGCCTCGAACGCGGTCATCTGGGCCACTTCGTCGTGGGTGTATTTCCATTCGAGGCCGGGAAATTGGGACCGCGGATCGTCCGGCCCCTCCGGAAACTTCATGGCTTGCCAGAAACCTTCCAGGCTTGCATACCGTTTGCCGCGAAACTCAAACGGCGTGGCCGCGAAATTCGACAGCAGCCCCAGCTCGTGCCGCTTCGACAGAACCACCTCACCGGGGAGCGCCTCCTGCGGCAGGATCTCCCAAACAGGCTTGTTCGCGTCCGACACCGGCGCCCACCAGTGGGCCGGATAACGCGGGTCACGCGCGACAGGTTTGCCAACGGGCGCAGCGGTCGGTGGCTGATTCGAATGGCAGCCGCATAGGATCAGTGCAGCAACAAGTAAAAGACTACTCGAAGGCGGCGCCGACGCCAGCGAACTCGGTGAGCAATTCGTCGACAAGCGTTTCGTCGGCATGGCGGTCGTCCGCAAGGCTCGGGGCGGAATCAGACTCTGCCTCTTCGCTGGTCCGGACGGTCAGCGTCGTCAGCAGCAGGGCATCATTCTCCCACACAGGTGCGGCTGTCGAAAGGGCTGCGGATGTCCCGCGCTCCCGCGTTTCGTTGTCCAGCTGGGCGAAGAAATCGTCGACGGCCACCACGTCGGTTGTCGAGGTGCTTGTCGACTCAGCTTCCGGTGCGGGCGATTCCGGCACGGCTGTCGAGACCGCGGTTTCCGGCGATGCAAGATTCGTCCACACCGCCAGCGGGTTGGCCGATGCCGTCGCGCTCCCGCTGCCCGACGCCGCCACCGCGCCCAGGTTGTTCCGCCAAACGACGTAGTCGGCTGTGTCGATCTTGCCGTCGTGATTGCCGTCGGCGGCCATGTTGGTGGTCGAGCCGTAGCTGGCCCGCCACACCAACTGGTCGGCCGCTTCCACGCGGCCGTTGCCGTCGTAATCGCCGGCCAGTCCAGACGAGCCCACGGACGCCGCGACCGGCGGATCGAAATTGCCCACGATCGGCAGCGACAACTGATCGCCAAACTCGGTGAAAATGTCCTTTCCAAACGGCGTCGGCGTGAAGGCGTGGTTGATCTTGGCGATCGACCCGGGCGTGTGCGGGAATGGCACGCCCGGGGCGGCAGGGTCAAAATCGTTGGAAATCAGGAAATACCACTGAGCGACGCCGTTCGGCTGCGTCGCGTCGCTGCGCGGCACCCACAGGCCGATGTCGTCGATGCCGTCCTGATCCATGTCGGCCGCCACGGGCCGATCCAAAACGCCCGGGAAGCCCCAGACGATCGTTGGAAATGGTCCGACGCCCAGGCCACCAAGAGCGAACAAGTCGAACGTGAAAACGTTGTTATTGAATACGGCCAGGTCGTCGAACCCATCGCCGTCGAAGTCGCCGACTATTGGATGGCCGAGCAAATTCGTAGTTACCAGCGTGTCACCGCCGCCGATCACGAAGTTGTGATTCGTATCGAGGTACCATTTGCCGGCGTTGTAGAGGCCGATTTCATCCCCGTTGTCCAGGTTGTGGTCGAAATTGCCGGCGACCGGAATGGCTCCGGCAACGTTGAAGTTCCCCAGCGTCGGCTGCAGCGTAAAGATCTCGCTGTCGATGTCTACGACGCCATTGCTATTGAGGTCGATGATCCAGCGGAAAGCGCCCAACTGGTTCGAAAAGCCGTAGGCAGCCAGCTGGTCGAAGTAGCGATCGCCGTCCGCGCCATTTTCTCCGTTCTGCGCCTGGCGAAACTTTCCGGCGAACAGCAGATCGTGGACACTAAACCCGCCGAAGGACACCTCGCCGTCGTCTTCTACCGGTAGTGTGAACGACAAGTCGACATTGGTCTCGTCGCCGCCGACCGGCACGGCCGGCTGGTCCCAGATGAAGTTGCCATTCGCATCGATGTTGATGTGCGCCGAAACGTAATTTCCGATTTCCGGCCGGCTGTCGATCGTGAAGCGGGCCACAAAGCTGCCGCCCGGCACGCCGTCGCCGCTCGGGAACACCGGGTCTTCCTGCGGCTCGGAGGCGTGCGACTCGCCGTCCAGCTTGTTGCCCGCCGGGTCGACCAGACCGTCGCGAACGGTGAGCGTGTAGCGATCGTCCGGCAACGGTTCGAAGAAGCTGAGCGTGACCGCCGACGTCGCGATTTTTGTGATCGTGAGAACGTTGCCCACCGCCGGCAGGTTCAGCAGCGGCGTGTCTAGCGTCATCTGGCCCGTGCCCGAATTGTACGCGACGATTCGCCGCGCCTGCCCTGCCGCCGGACCATTGTTCACGAGGATATAGTCGCCCACTTCAGGCTGCACGGCCGCCCCAACCAGCCCACTGGCCGTAATGTTCAACGTACTCGCCACCGCCGTGAGCGTCGCGCCGAATTGAGGCGCGATTGGATTCGAAACGACGATCGGAGATTTAATCGCGATCGCCCCCACGTGGTCGCCGACCAGCGAGTAATTCCCGGCCGCCAGTGCTTGCTCCAATTGCAGCGCCGGGTAAAGGAACGAGTTTTCCGCAAGAAACTGGACGACCCGGGAAGGCAAATCGCGAATCGTGATCTTGAGGCTGTTCACCAGCGGGGTGAACCCCGTCTGCGTCGGCTTCGGGTTGAAGAGATCAAATTCAGTGGTGGACAAAGCGTTCACCGTCACCGACGTGATCTGCGGACCCTGCGTGTCGATGAAAATATGCAGCTCATCGACGCCGACGTTGATAATAGGGATGACAGTTACGCCGCCCGCGCTGGCAGGCATCGGGTTGCCAGCCACGTCCTCGGCCGTCACCAATAGCCGCCGCAATCCATCCTTCGGCACTCCATTCACCTGGTTGAGGTCCAGCGCCGACGTGATTTCCCAATATCCATCCGGATAGGCATCGTTCCCATCGAACGGGATCGCCGTCGCCTGACCCAGGAACGGATCGGTAGTGAGGTCGATGATGCCATTGGCGTTGACGTCCAAGTACACGCGAACGGCGGTATTCGCCTCCGCACGGCCCCACAGCTTTGGCGTGGTGTCGCTGGTAACGCGGTCGCCAAAGGTGGCGGGCGACGTCGTCACGCCGCTGTCGCTCTCGCCGGCGAGGCCATCAATCTGGCTGGCGGCATCGGGCAGGCCGAACGAAACCGGCGGAACGGTCGTATCGACCGTAATCTGCAAGAAGAAATCGTGGCTGATATTGCCGGCCCGGTCCTCGACTTCGAGCTTGAGGTTATGCACGCCGTCGGCCAGGGCGCCGTTGACGATTGCTGGATTATTGGGGAACAACTGAGGCAACGTGCGTGTGAGCTGCGTCGCCGCCGTGAACATATCACCGGCCGTCATGAACGCATCGGCGGTCGCGTCTTGTGCCGAGTCGTAGATCAGAACTTCCTGTGCGCTCGATTGGTAGCGGTCGTAAATTCGGAATTTTAGGTTATCGGTGAACAACAACTTGGCAAGCGCGATGTTCGGGTCGGTGGTCGTCATCGATACATCAGGCGTGTTGTCCTTGGTGATGTTGTCGACGCTGCTGCGGCCGGTATCGATGAGCAGATCAAGGAATGGAGTATTTGGCTCGACCGTATCGATCACAACCATGATCGGCGAGGATATCGACAACGTCCAATTGACGATTTGTCCCGTGTTCGTGGCGGCGTTATCGGTAACAAGCAATCGCCAGGTGCCGTTCGCCGGCTCGCTGAATAACGTAGAAAGCGGTTCTTCCGGTATGAAGCGGCCCGTAAACGGCGCCTGAGCCGGCACAATACCGGTGATGCTGTTCGTGGCCGAGTCGTCGAACACAGTGTTGGTGAAGTTATCGCCGGTACCTCCCCTCAAATTCGAGAGCAGGATCGGAGTGCCACTCGGGCTGATCAATGTCAGCACCAGGTCGCCAACGTTCGGGTGCGTGATGTTGACAGTCACATTCACGTCGGCGACGAACAGCGGCATGCCCGTGACGTCCACAGGAGCGACGGCCGCCCCGCCGTCGGGAATATTCAGCGGACCGTTGAACATGAATGTGCGCGGCGTGTCGCCCACAGCCTCGCTAAGGACGTGTAAGAATCCGCCGTCTCCGTCGGAGACGAGGATGTCGAACCGAGCGAAAAAGTTGTATTTTCCGTCGGCCAACGGCTCCACCGTGACTTCCCACGCACCCAAGAAATTGCCGAGGACGCCGTCCGTGCCGTCGGAGCCAACGACGCCAGTGCCCACGATGAACGGATCACCGAGCGATTGGCCTTGGGCGTCATTCTGCTGCGCGTAGACGAACACCGGCCGATCGGCCGGACCGACGCCGCCGAACGCCGGCTGCATCTTGTTCGTGACCCGGTCGTTGCTGAACATCCCGGTGTCGCTCGAGGGGAGCAGCATCATCGTGGGCATGGTCGGCGGCGGCACTAGTTCAAACGCGCCGATATCGATCCGCCCGCCCGCCACGCGCGAAAACGGCGTGCCGCGCTGGTCGAACGTGGGCACGTTGAGCATGCCGGCCACGGCGGCCGGGTCGCCCGTGTTGATCGCCGGGCTGTTTGCCAGCAAGGCGTGCGTTCGCGTGGGTCCCCCGTTGTTGGTAAGTGCCGCCAGCAGCGGATTGATTGGCGCCGCCGGCGTGCCAATTAATCCTCCGGCCGCCAGTCCCGAGCCTTTGTTGTTGCCGACAAGCGTGTACGACTGGGTGATCATGACACTGTCAACGTTCGTGGTATTGTCGATATCGGGCGCCACGTTCGAGAAATCAGTGTTCCCGGCGATGATCGTGTTTTCAATCACCGCAGCACCGTTGCCGCCAGGAACGCCCCGGAGATACACACCGCCACCCGACCCGGCGCCACTTATATCGCTGTCGGAAATATTGCGCGTGATCGTCGAATGACGGATCACGAGCGTTTCCATGTCGTCGACAATCGTGTACAGTCCGCCGCCGCGGCCGCCCGTACTGTTGCCCGAGATCGTGCTGTTGACGATTGTCAGCGACGTGATGGATGCCTGGATGCCGCCACCGTTACCGCCGCCATTCACCACGTTTCCAGAGATCGTCGAGTTGGAAATCGTGGCCGTGATGCTGCCCACGGCATGGATTCCGCCCGACGAGATGCCCGCGATGTTACCGGCGATAGTTGTGTTATTGATCGAAATTGTCGAGGGAGTGGCAGTGCCATTGGGCGCGTCGATGCCAGCGCCGCTCTGGGGGGCATTGTTTCCGGTGATCGTGCTATTGTCGATTACCATGGAGGCCGGGCCGAACAGCAAAATGCCGCCGCCGTCGAGGCCGGACGTGTTGTTCGAGATCGTGCTGGAATTGATCGTCAGGGTGCCGGTGTTCTGTTGGGCAATGCCGCCGCCATTTCCTGTCGCTCGGTTTCCGGTAATTGTGGAGCCAATGATGGTGAGATTCTCGGACGAACGAATCGCACCTCCGAAGCCCGCCGAATCGCCACCCGTAAATCTCAGGCCGTTCAACGTCACGTCGATCAAAGTACCGCCGTTGTTATTGCTGACGTTGAAGATGCCAATGCCGTCGCCTGGCGCGGCCGATGGGTCATTCGCGTTGATGGTCAATCCGCCGACAAGCGCGCTGGCATTGATGGTCAGCGCTTGCGTGATGGGCATTAGTCCCTGCGCCACGTTGAGTAGAATGGTCCCGCCACCTAGCGCGGGGCTGAACGTGATATCATCGGCGGTCGCGTCCGTGTTGGCCGCTTGAATCGCTTCGCGGAGCGAGATGCCGTCGGCGCCAGGAGTGGCGATGAGGTTTGCGATCGACGTTACGTTGCCGTTGACCACGTCGTTGCTGTTCGACACCGTGACGGCGGCCAACAGGCAGCGATCTTCCAGCAACTCAAATAGCGGTTTACGGTACCGTAGAGGTGCGACGCAGCGAGAGCGGGCCCGGCGCGCGCGCCGAGCACCGGAGCGGGTCCGGCGGAACATCGGTGAAACTCCCAGGTGCAATAATCATCGTTGCCCGGGGGTCACGTCCTTGTTCGTCCCGAAAGGCACATCACGGGCGGCCATCGAATGGCAGTCCTCTGCCGGCCGCTCGCGACTTCGACTCAGAATTTGTAACCACTCATGCTAAAGCTGTGAGTTTGGGGGGTCAACCAAATTTCTGCCTGATCCGCGGAGTTTTACGGCTGGGGGTCGGGAGTCTTTGAATAGGGTTGCGAGTCAGTGAACTGGCCCGAATCAAGCAACTTGGTCGTTTTCGGGCCACGGTATCGACTTCCGACCCCTTCCACGCGTTGCTACCAAAGGGAACGGGAGTCGAGGCCGCGGTTCAATGATCGACCGCATCGTGGTCCATTCCCAATCGACTGGGAGCACCGTTGGAGAACTCCCGACCCCAGCCGATCGCCAACGAAAAAGCACCGGCCAAGTGGCCGGTGCTAGTCGTAGGTCAGGCTTTTCAATTTGACACATCAGCTTTTTACTCGTGGCTCCGCGGAATCGTTGTCAGGCTGGAACACCTGACCTACCGGCGGCTACCATCGCAATTCCATACGTGATACGGCACCGTCGAACGTCAGGTCGCCGTCCACGTCCACGTAGTTATCGGCCTGCACGGCATCGATGAACTCCGGCGTGGTTACGACGTTTGCCATGTGCGACAGCATATAGCCGGTCGTAAATCGCCAATGCCCGCTGGGGCTCGTCCAGCCCAAGCCGAGCTCGTACTCAAGTTGCGGGACGACGCGGTCGTCTTTCCACCTTGATCGGGCCAACAAAATATCAGTCGTCGTATTTACCATGTCGTATCGGCTGCTGAACCGACCGGTCATGATGGCGGCCGTCGCCCGACAGTAGGTCAGGAAGCCCCAGCACAGCGACCGTTCGGCATCGAAACCGGCTTTCACGCCGCCGCCGTCAAAGTCGATGTTGGTGAACGTGTCAATTGTGCCCGTCTGGCCGCCGCTGAAGATGCCTTCCTGAATAAAGAACTGCTCCAGGTGGCCGAACTGCACGCCAAATTCATAGTTGACCGCGTAGCACGGGCCGCCGGTGAGAAAACGGCGATACATCATGTCCGCCATGCGGTAGTCGATGTCATACGCGGCGTCGACCGGGCCGGCGGAAGCGGTAATCTGGGCTGCCGGGTGTTGCACCAGCGAGCCGACCGCGCCGACCCCATTCGGGATGAACGGCGGGACGAGTCGATCTTCGTTGTAGCTTTCGAAATTGGTGAACGACCAAGTGAATCCGGCGCACGGTCCGCAGCCGATGCTGCCTCCGATGCGAACTCCGGAATCATAATCGATGTCCACGGTGCCAATCTGGCCGAACGGCACCGTGCCCGCGCCGCCGATGCCGTCTTGCTGCTGGGCGTGGGCCACATCGGCGTCGGTCACTTGCAGGGCGAGCCAATCGACGTAAAACGAGCAGCGTGGCTGGTTACAGTCGATTCCGCAAAAGGCGTCGTAGCAGCCATCGCCGCAGCCGCCGCAGCCACCGTAGCTACAGTTGCCATAGCCGCCGCACTCTTCGCCGCAGTAACCGCCGCAATAGCCATCGCCGCAGCCACCGCCGTACCCGCCGTAACTGTCGAACATCCCGCCTCCGCGGCAATTGTCGCCACAGCCGCACGAACCATTGCAACCGCCATTGCCGCAACCGCACGAGCCATTACAGCCGCTGTTGCCACAACCGCATGACGATCCATTATTCATTCCGCCGCCATAATTGCCGCCGTAGCTCTGGTCCGGCATTGGCGCCAGCGACCCCGATCCGTCGCCCTCATAGACGACGTCCGGCTGGCCGTTGGTTGGCGCCATTTGGTCGGTTGGCATTTGGGCGACGCGGACCGGTGCCGCCTGGGACGCCCGATAGGGTCGCATGGCTTGTTGCCCCGGTGCGGCCGACGCCGTCAAACACGCGGGTAACGAGAGCAGGATCGCGACTGCGCATCGCGATAGGCGCCATCGCCGAGCGATGGTCGAACGAGAACGCGACATGGATTGTCCCCCCGACCGGCGTCTTAGCGGGAGCGCCGGTCCAATCGAAATCCGACAAGATGAACGAAAAGCGGAGCGTCGGCGCTAACCAACGCTTCGTCGATCAATGAATCGTCTGCGCCGCGCCAGCCGCATGAGTTAAATCGTGGCGATCATAACGATTCTAGGACGGCGGGCAGCAATCGACGCTAGCAACTTTGCCGCTTAATTCGGCGCGATTCCAGCATGAAGCTTCGCGCAAGCGATAGAGTTTAGCAGTTCGGTTTCGATTTGCGCCGTCGCGCGCCGATTCGACGGCATTTCTCGTCAACTGCCTTGCCAGCTTTGTCCGAAGCTAGCCATTGAAGGTGCCATAAGACGCGGCCCGCGCCGTCGTCGGCCCGCACCACCTGCCAACACTTACTCCGCCAATCCCCCCGCTGCCTCGATTCGTCGACTACCCGCTGGATTCCTGGGTCGTGTAACGCGGGCGGCAACCGCTCGGCAACCGGCCGAAACGAATTCGCCACGAACTGGAGAGACAACCGTCTCTAGCTTTGGAGTTACCAAAGATATGAACGTATCGAAACTGGCAACTGCATTCGCCCTGGTCACTTCGCTGACGGCCTCCCCAGCCGTTGGTCAGGTCGCACCCACTGCTGCCCTTCGTCAGCCAGGTGCAATGACCCCGGTAGCAACCCAGCCGGCACCGACGGCGTTCGACGTTCAGCAGCGGGCAGCGATGGCCTTCGGCGTTAAGCAGCCGTCCCCCTATGCGGGGACGATTGCCCAGCCGGCCGCCGAGCCAGTAGTCGCGCCCCCGGTCCAGCAGCCAACTGCGTTTGCCGCCACGGCCGGCCAACCGGCTGCCCAGCCCGCAGCACCACCTGTTCAGCAGCCAGCGACGTTTACCGCGATTGCCGCCGCGCCGTCCGCCAACGCCGAATTGCAGCAGCCGAGCGCCATCGGACCCCCATCGTCCGCGTTCGCCAGCTACTACGATGAGGATGACGACGCCGCCGACGACGATGCGGACGATGACGAGCTCGGCGCGGATGATTGTGGCCACGACATTGGTTGTTGCGACTCCGGCTGCGAGGCTTCCAACACTTGTTGCGGCTTTGAACTGGGTGGCTGGATCGAACAAGGCTTCACGTACAATCCCTATGATCCTGCCGACGGCAACAACGGCACGGTCATTCTGAACGACCTTGCCAACCAGTACATGATGAATCAGTTCTGGCTCTACGCCAATCGCGAAGTGGACAACGGCGGATGCGGCTGGGATTGGGGTGGTCGCTTCGACGTGCTGTTCGGCACCGATGCCCAATACTTCCAGATGGTCGACGGCCTGGAAGAATCGTGGGGCCAGAACGGCCACTATCAGGTCGCCGTATTGCGGTTCTACTACGACATTGCCTACAACGACTGGACGTTTCGCGTGGGCCGCTGGGATACACCGGTCGGTTACGAGCCGTTCGACGCTACCGAGTCGTTCTTTTATTCGCGGTCGTACAACTTCTACGCCCAACCAGGCTCGCTGCTAGGCATGTTCCTGACGCGGCACCTGACTGATCAAACGTCGGTTTCGGCCGGCCTGCACCGCGGCGACATGCAATTCGACGACACCGACGGCAAGGATTCGCTCGGCTTCATCGGCGGCTTCAGCTGGGATAGCTGCGACGAGAACACCTGGTTCGACGCCTACCTGCAGACCGACGAAGAAGGCATCGGCGTGGACGCCATTGATTACAGCCTCATTGCCGGCACGTCGCTGAACGAAAATTGGGACTACGTGGCGGAATGGTATTGGGGACAGAACGACCAATTCGGCCAACAATCCGAATGGTACGGCCTCAATCAGCACTTAACTCGCGAAATCAACGATTGTTGGTCGCATGGCTTCCGGTTTGAGTGGTTCCGCGACGACGACGGTTTCATCATTACCGACTTCCTGCGTGGCAACTCGGCTCAGGGCCCGTTCGACGGCAACTTCTTCGAATTGACGTATGCCGTCAACTACCGGCCTTGCGAGAACTTCGTGCTGCGACCCGAGCTTCGCTACGACTGGTTTGATGCTTCGGCCCCCAGTCCCCATCCGTTCGACGACGGCACGAAAAACGACCAGTTTCTGTTGAGCCTCGACGCGATCTACGCCTTCTAGTCGCCCGCCTTCACGTCAACGAATTTCAACAAGCTCGGCCGCAGGCGACTGCGGCCGAGCTTGTTTGCTTTTCACCACTGCTCTCGCGTTGCGGCGAAAGCTCTATCTCGCCAGCCCGCGCGTGGACCTCGGTCGGTGATTGAGATTCCGAAGCACCAGCACGCCTGGGAACACCAGCGCGAGCATCGACGCAATTCCGAATAACTCTGACCACACCAGCAGCAGCACCAGACCATGCGCCAGCTGGCCGCTACGGATCGCGCCGATCCCTTCGGAAAAATAATGGAGCGTGATGTACGCTCCCACCAGCAGCCCACTCAAAATGAACATGATGCCGATTGCGATTCGAATGGATCTCATGGTTGGCGAGCCTCGGGGAGTGAAATTCGAACACCACGTTGGTGACCCATGCTCCATGGGTATGCCTCCGGCAATTCAGTGACCGGTTTGCGGGAATGACTCCGCATCTACTCCGCCGTTTCCATGGCGGCCTCGGCCAAAACTGGCACGCTGAAGCATCAGATCATCGTGCGTAAAGCGACGAAGCAAGGGCGACCCACTACTAAACTCACCGCAACCCTCCTATTCGTCCTACTCATCCCTTTCTTGCTCAGGCGTCAATCCGGTCATTTGTCACGACCGGCAGATGGTCGCTCACGATTTCAGGGAGTTGTGGGTAATTAGGGCCTCTAGGAAGAACCAGCAGCGTCGCAAGTCCGGTTGTAGCGGGAAACAGCCGCGAGATTGCCGAAGCAAAACGCTCCAAATGCAGCCTGGCGGAGCGCGGATACCACCAAGCTGCGCGTCCATCTTACTCAACTTGAAATGTCTATTCAACCACAACTTTTTACCCGTTGCGAATTACCTAAGCGTGGTTATAATCGCCATTTACCTTATCTGCTTGAAGCTCGTATAACGCTGTAACACGCATAGTACACGCACACGCTTCAAGCGTTGCAAGTTGCCTGTACTCCCATATTCCGCGGAGTTGGGGCAACTTGGAGGTCAGGGATAGATGCGATGCGTGCACAGAGAAAAATGTCCGGCTCTTGGATCAACGGCGGACGGCAGCCAGGCCAAAGGCGCCGGCAGGTCGTCGCGGCTGGGATTGCGGTGCGCTTGGTTGGGCCACAGTCTGGTGGTCCGCTCGCCGGATCAAAATGCGCGTGGGTTGAACGACGAGAGCAGCGTGCGCTTGGCAGAGCGGTAGGGAAGCGGAAGGCGGCATCGGGTGATCGGGGGGGAGCAGAGTATGCGATGAGGGGCAGCTCTAATTCCTGGGAGGTCAACTGATGATTGGTCCCGAGCACGATGCGGTCGCTCAGCTTGAGAATGAGCACGCGTCGAACGGCCGTGCTACGAACGGCCACGAAAATGTCGGTGCCGCGTGTAACGCTCGCGCGTCGAATGGTCACGCGCGGAATGGCCGTAGCAAGAACCGTCATGGATCGAATGGCCACAATCAGAATTGCCGAACTGCCGACGGTCACCCGGGGGATGGGTTTGACATAACCGATATTCACGCCGCGGTCGCAACCAAGTGCATCCACGAGCTGTTCGAAGCACGGGTGGACGAGTATCCGGCAAATGTTGCACTGAAGTTTCGCGATGAGAATTGGTCGTATCAAGAGGTCGAAGAGCGGGCCAATCAGTTAGCGCGTCAACTCCGTTCGCGGGGAGTCGGGCCGGGCAAGTTCGTTGGCGTCTATTTCAGTCGCTCGGAAAAGCCGGTGATCTCCATCTTGGCGACACTCAAGGCCGGCGGGGCCTATGTGCCGATTGACGCCGGTTACCCGCCGGAACGGGTGCGGCACATCGTCGAGGAGGCCGAGGTGGCCGTCCTATTGACGGAAGAGGATTTGTGGGAAGTGGCCTACGACGTGTGCCCGGACCGCGCGCTGGCCATAGACAAGGACGCGCGAATTATCGGCGCCGAGTCGCGGGAGCGGCTGCCACGGGAGGAAACGGGTGTTTCGCCGAGCGATCTGGCTTATATCCTGTTCACGTCCGGCACTACCGGTCGGCCTAAGGGCGTGATGATCGAGCATCGC
Organism: Lacipirellulaceae bacterium; assembly: GCA_044868555.1. GTDB lineage: Bacteria > Planctomycetota > Planctomycetia > Pirellulales > Lacipirellulaceae > JABDGM01. Next base: position 27,287 of record JBIOWO010000051.1, read on the forward strand.
AACGTGGTGGGTTTTGCCACCTCGCTGAACAAGATCCTCAAGATGGGTCCCTCCGATCGCGTGTACCAGGGCTTCTCGCTGGGCTTCGACGCGTCGGTGGAAGAGCTGTGGATGGCGTTCATGAACGGCGGCGCGCTGGTCGTTTCGCCGCCGGAAGTTGTCCGCGTGCCCGACGAAGTGGTGAAGTACATCAACGATCACCAATGCACGTTCATTTCCATGGTGCCGACGTTTCTGTCGATCCTCGGCACCGACATGCCGACGGTCCGCATCGTCATTTCCGGTGGCGAAGCGTGCCCGCCGGAGGTGATTCGCCGCTGGGCGCGGCCGGGCCGCCGCGTGATCAACACCTATGGGCCGACCGAAACGACCGTGGACGCGACGTTCGTCGAATGCCAGCCGGACGAGCCCGTGACCATTGGCATTCCGCTGCCGGCCTACACGGCCCACGTCTTGGACGAGAATTTGCAGCCGGTCGAACCGGGCCAGCCGGGTGAACTGTGCATCGGCGGAGTCGGCGTGGCCCGCGGTTATTTGAAGCGGCCGGACCTCACCGAGCAGAAATTTGTCGCCAATCCGCTTGCGAACGCCAACGAAGTGCCGCGTCTCTATCGGTCGGGCGACCTGGTGAGGATCACGGCCGACGGCCAGATCGACTTCTTGGGCCGGATCGATCGCCAGGTGAAGATTCGCGGGTTCCGCATCGAGCTATCGGAAATCGAGTCGGTGCTGCACGACCACGCCTGCGTTCAGCAGGCGTTGGTGGAGGTCTTCGAGCGCGAGGACGGCATGAAAGAGCTCGCCGCCTTTGTAGTGCCGCAGGCCGAATCCGCAAACGGGTCGTTCGACCGCGACAGCGTACTCGCCGCCCTCCGCGAGCGCTTGCCGGCCTACATGGTGCCCAGCTATCTCGACCTGATCGCCGAAATTCCCACGCTGGCAAGCGGCAAGGCCGATCGATCACGCCTGCCAAAGCCAAGCTGTCCGCTGGTTTCGTCGAGCAAAACAATCGTCGATCCAGCCAATGCCATCGAGGAGAAGATTGTCGGCGTTTGGGAAAAGCAACTGAAGCTATCGCAGATTTCTTGTGCGGATGACTTTTTTACCGATCTGGGCGGACACTCGCTGCTGGCGGCCGAAATGGTCTCGTTGCTGCGGAGCGAGCACGGATTTGATGTCGCGATTCGCGACGTGTACCAGCACCCCACCGTCCAGAAGCTGGCCGCGCACGTTTCGGTCGCCATGAGCAGCGCCTCGTTGGAGGCGATTTCAGCTGGCGAGCAGCCCAAGCGGCGTACAAGCCGCGAGGCGATCGAAAGCGTGCCGTGGTGGACGCGCTGGACGGTGTATTCGATGCAGGCCTTGTCGATCGTGGTCGGCTTCGGGCTGGTATCGCTGCCGCTCACGATATTCATTTTGCTGTTGCTCGGCATGGTGCAGGGAAGAGTGCCGCTGGGGCTGTTGATCATGTACACGGTGGCGATTACGTTGCTGTCGCTGCCGCTGGCGATCGGATTTGCGATCGGCATGAAATGGCTGGTGATTCGCCGCTACAAGCCGGGCCGCTATCCGCTGTGGGGCTTCTACTATTTTCGCTGGTGGTTGGCCACGCGCGTACAATCGGTCAGCGGCATGACGTTCTTCGAAGGCACGCCTCTGATCAGCCTGTTCTATCGGCTGATGGGGGCTAGGATCGGCAAAAACTGCATCATCGACACGTCGTATTGCGGGGTCTACGATCTCTTGACCATCGGCGACGACACATGCATCAACTCGCGAACCCATTTGCTGGGCTATCGCGTGGAAGACGGCATGCTGGTGATCGGCGCGATCGACATTGGCAGCCGCTGCTACATCGGCACTCATTCGTCCATCGGGATTAATACGTGCATGGGCGACGACTGCCGGCTGGGCAACAACTCGATGCTGCCGGATGGCACGGTCATGGCGAAAGGTGAATCCCGTCGTGGCTCGCCGGCCGAGCCCGCCGAAGTCATCCTTCCTGAAATCGACGACGAGGCGGCCGCAACTCGCAATCCGCTGTTGTATGGCCTGCTCTATTTTATTGCGAGCGAGATCATCGGCGATCTGCTGCTGATGACCTTGCTGCCGCCCATGCTCGCGATCCTCGTCGTGTATCTCAATTATGGGATTGGGTGGGCGATAGCCACGGCGTATTTGGCCCTGCCGGTGAACCTGGTGGTGTTCGGCGTGATGATCGCGGGCCTCAAATCGTTGATCATGTTTCGCGCCAAGCCGGGCGTGTATTCTGTCGAAAGCTGGTACTGTCTGCGGCGGTGGATGGTCGACATGGTATACCGATTCGCCGGCCAGGTGATGTACACGGTTTTCGCGACGATCTATTTGCCGCCGTGGCTGCGGCTGCTGGGCGCCAAGGTGGGCCGGCATGCGGAGCTAGCTATGGTTGGCCAATTGACGCCGGATCTCACCGAAATCGGCGAGGGCAGCTTCTTCGCCGACGGCTCGACGATCGGCGGCCGGCGGTTCTACCGCGGCCACGTCCAGTACGGCATCAACCGGATCGGCCGCCGCAGCTTCGTCGGCAACAGCGCTAATCTGCCGATCGGCGGCACGATCGGCGACAATTCGCTGCTGGGTGTGTTGTCGACTCCCGAGGGTTCGGACGACCCGCACATTCCGGACAACACGGAGTGGCTGGGCTCGCCGCCGTTCCAATTGCCACGCCGGCCCGGGCTGGAAGGCTTCAACGATACGCAACTGTACAAGCCGACATTCAAGCTGTACGTCCAGCGTTGCTGCTTCGACGCAGTGCGGATCGTGTATCCCTTCTACGTCGGACTCACAAGTTTCCTGACGTTCGCAGCGTTCTTGGTGTTCGGCTTCCTTTACCTGCGGTTGTGGGCACTTCTGGTCTTGGTGCCGGTGGTCTCGACGGCGATCGCGTTGGCGTCCGCGTTGTCGGTCTACGTGGTCAAGAAGGTGATGATCGGTAAGTACAAGCCGATCGTGAAGCCGCTGTGGTCGACCTACGTCTGGCGCAATGAAGTGCTCAACGGCGCGTACGAAGCGATCGGCGCGCCGATCATGTCCGCCACGATGGGGACCCCGTTCTACAGCTGGTATCTCCGGCTATTGGGCGCCAAGATCGGCAAGCACGCGTTTATCCAGACGACGTTTATCTCGGAGTTTGAATTGGTCGAGATCGGCGACTACGTGGCGCTGAACTTCATGTCGGTCGTGCAGAACCACCTGTTCGAAGACCGCATCATGAAGGCTTCGTACTTGAAGATCGGCGACGAGTGCACGCTGGGGAATATGGCAGTTGTGCTGTACGACACGGTGATGCATCCAGGGTCGTCGATCGACTCGCTCTCGCTCTTGATGAAGGGCGAGAAACTGCCGCCGAAAAGCCGCTGGCATGGCATTCCGACTCGTCCGGTACGCGGGCCGGCGCCGGACGCGGTGGTGCCGATGGTACCGGTGAAAAGTGATTTGGCAATGCCAGCACGCTCCAAGAGGCGCCGCCGACTCTTCCGTGCCGCGGCGACGTGATTGGAGTCGACCACGACGGAATAGCGAAGGGAATCGGCCGTCGTCAGCCTGGGGGCGCCGGCAACGAGCTTTTGGGGGGCCATCGGCACTCTGTCGCGTGCCATAGAATTCCTTGTTTTTATGGGGCAATCCGCTCAAAAGCCTGACCTATACTTGGTGGGCGGCCGAACGCGAATAGCACCCGATGGACAGCGTTGGTTCCATCCAGGCAGCAGCCTGAGTGCCGCCACACCATTCGTGTTTCTCATGTAAGGAGGAAGAACAAGATGAAGCGTTATTGTGCCGTGGCCGCACTTTTGCTGGCCATCGTCGTGGGCTGGGCAAACGTCGCCCTGACCCAGGAAGCTGCCAAGGGCACTGCCGCCCCCAATGCCAATCCGCAAACTGCGCCGCAGATTGCCGCCGCAATTGCCGCCCAAGATCCCGAGCGAGAGCTGCGATATCAGTTCCTCGCGCATGCTTTCGCGGTGAACGGCACGGAGCAAGAGATTTTCCTGAAGCTGGATACCTACACGGGCAAGTCGTGGCGGTTCCACGCCAGCAGTGGCAAGTGGCAGCCGATTGCCGAGCCGACCGGCGGCTATCCGCGCCCGGAAGAATCCTATAGTCGCTACGAGCTGTTGAGCCACGACTACTTCGATACCTACGGTGAGGAGCAAGAGCTGATCATGCGGGTCGACATGGTGGCCGGCAATTCATGGACGTATCGTGGCGCGAACGGCGTCTGGAAAGACATCCCGGTCGAGAATTAGTCGCGCGTTCGGCAAACGACAATAGAATTTGAAAAGGGCGCAGCTCCCAGCGCGGACTGCGCCCTTTTTCGTTTCTACGGACGCTAGCGCACGTGCAATTGGAGGATTGGATATAACGGCGAAAGCGGCAGTTGACTGTGGCTCGAGGGACCGGCCGGTGGAAGCTTGGCCAATTGGGCCGGATAGGGCGCGTCGGGGTACTCCGTGGCAGCCAAACGCAGCAAGGGATGTAGCAACTCGGGCGAAAACCCATTGATTTGTTCGTACGGCCATTTCTGTTCACCGAGTCCATACGGCACGAGAAAATCGAGCGCAGTCCGAATACTTCGCCCGTCCGACGTCTGAAATCGCCATAGATCGACGTCGGCATGCTCGCCGAGCCGCGCGAGCGCCATCAGACCGGCCAGGTTGCCGATGCTGTAGCTCCATGCCTTGGTGCGGGCCAGTTCGAGCGGCTGGCGGCCGTCCGGCTCGATCTGGACGGCGATCCGCTTCTTCCCGACCTCCCGTAACACATCGCAGGCCAGTTCGTTCTTGCCCAGGAAGAATGCGTAGGACGCCACCTGCACGTCGTAGTACGTACCGTGATTGTTTTTCGCGTCGGCCTCTTCACGTCCGTGCTCGCTCTCTTGCATCCACCGTAAGAAACGGGTGAACCATGCTTCCATGCCACGCTGGTCGCCGTCGGTCCAGGCGGGCGAGCCGGCCAGCAACCCGATCGCGTCCACAACGCGGGCGAACGCGCGGGCCTCAATCAAGCCGACGCCGCGGCCTGTGTTGATACCACGGATGCCCTGGGCAAATTGAAAGTTCGGATTCATTCGCGTGGGCGGATCCAGAAACCACGCGTGGAGGAGCGCGGCCGCGCGGGAGGCGTACGCCTCGTCGCCAGTGACGTAGTACGCCAGCGCAAGCGTCTCGGTCGAGTCGACCATTTGGCCCAGGTCGAGGCGATTGCGAGTCTTGTAAATTTCGAGATTTCGCTCGCCGTCGCGGCGGACGTAGGGCAAGCCGTCCTGCGTGTTCGGGTTTGGCCACCAGTAGGGCGCGAGGCTCGAGTAATCGTGCTTGTCTCCGCTGGGAGGTGTAACATCCTTGTCGACAACGGAGAACGGGCCGGCGGCGAGGGCAAGCCGTGCGCTTTCCTTGATGTACGCCAGCGCAGGTCGGAATTGCTCTTCTCGTCCGCGAATTCCTTCGCGGAGCACTTGCAAGCGGTCGACGTCTAAGAGGAAAACGCGGGGTGCATCGGCCGGCGGCGCGAGTTCGGCCGCGGCCAGTGGCCCGCCGCCAACCATCGCCTGAGCCGCGAGACATGCCAACTGTAGCGCGCACCGTAGCGTCGGTGCCGTACGCCGGACATGCTCAGAAATCCGTGATTTGAGCGACGGATCCATACGGCGATTGTAGCTCAAATCACTCGGTACGTCTCGCGGCGGACAGCCGTGCCTGGTGGCGACCCCTAATTCTACGGCAGCGGACTACGATATTGCGGAGCGCTGCGCTCGCCACCGCGCGGCGCAAGGGTAACGTGGCCGTGTTGCGGCAAAATCACACGCTATTGGTAATGCGCGAAATCCTATGGCTTGGTAGAATCGAATTGGCTAGTCGACGACACACTACGGCGGAACGAGGCGATGCGGCATTCTCTAGCGCACTGGCGGCGTTCATTGGGACGCGAACTGCGCCGTCGGGCCATTTCTCACTCGCGGCGGCTCAACATGGAAGTGCTCGAGCCGCGCCACGTGTTCACCAGCGACCTGGTGATCTCCGAGTTTATTACCGATAACGACGGCCTGCTGCTCGACAATTATGGCGCGGAATCGGACTGGATTGAGATTCACAATCAGACCGCCGCATCGATCAATCTGAACGGCTATTATCTCACGGACGATGACGACGACTTAACGCAGTGGCAGTTTCCGAACGTATCGATTCCCGCGGGCGGCTACCTGCTGGTGTACGCGTCGGGCCTGGACGACCGCGATCCACTTCAGCCTCTGCACACCAACTTTGCGTTGGCCACGGAGGGCGAATACCTGGGGCTGATCGCGCCGGACGGCCAGACGGTGGTGCATGAATTTGCGCCGGTGTATCCGGAGCAGAGGGAAAACATCTCGTACGGGGTCGGGCAGATTTCCACTGACGTGAGTTTTGTCGCCCCGGGCATCGCGGCCAATAGCATCGTGCCAACAAACAGTTCCCTCGACGCCGTGTGGAACTCACCCGGCTATGTGCCAGACGCCAATTGGATCAATGGTTCAACAGGTGTGGGTTTCGGCCAGACAGTAGACGGCTTTTTGGTGCGCGAGTATCAGGCCAACATTTCGGCCGGGAGCCCGATCGGAACCACACTCGACACCATCGATGAAGTGCTTGCTCTGATCGACAACCCCGCGGCCTACACCAGCGTCACCGCCGGTAACTACGCGACGATCAACTTCCGGAACAATTATTCCGGCGCCGGCAACGCCACGCGTTACACGACGGGGCAGATCGAGTTTCCCGGGCAGATTACCGGCACCGACTACAGCCACGCGGCAACCGAAGCGCACGCGCAGATCACCATCCCGACTTCCGGCGATTGGACTTTCGGCATCGATCACAACGAAGGATACTTGTTGCGCATCGACGACCAGGAGTTTGAGCAGAATGGCACGGGCAGCACCGAGCGTTTTCACACGTTCACGTTCGACGCGCCCGGGACGTACGATCTCGATCTGTACCACTTCGAGCGGACGGGAAGCTCATGGTTGAAGCTGTACGCGGCGCCGGGTGCGTTGACCAGCTTCAACGCCAGCGTATTCGATCTGGTGGGCGACACCGCCAACGGCGGCCTGGCCGTGAAGAGCGACGTGGTCGGCGGCACGGGCACCAGCATCAGCCAGTTGCTCGGCACGAACCTGCAATCGCAGATGCTGGGCGTGAACACGTCGTTCTACACGCGAATCCCGTTCAACGTGAGCGATCCGGCCGCGTTCGATCAACTCAAACTGCGGATGAAGTACGACGACGCGTTCGTGGCCTACCTCAACGGCCAGGAAGTGGCCCGGCGGAACTTCGCCGGAACGCCGGTCTGGAATTCGATTGCCGCCAGTTCGCGCGGCGACGAGGCGCTCACATACGAGGACATCGACATTTCGACGTATTTGTCGGCGCTGGTGGCCGGGCCGAACGTGCTGGCAATACACGGCTTGAATTTTGCGTCCAGCGATCCGGATGCGCTGGTAATGCCCGAGCTGATCGGGACGGACTTCGTGGCGTCGCAGTCTGGAGGCTACTTCACCACGCCCACGCCGGGCGCGGCCAACGGCAGCGCCTATCTGGGGCTCGTCGCGGACACGCAGTTCAGCGCCGGCCGGGGCTTTTACGATGCGCCGTTCCAATTGGAGATCGCGACGACCACGCCGGACGCACAAATCTACTACACGACGAACGGCGAGGCGCCGACGCAATCGACCGGGACGCTTTACACTGGGCCAATCAACGTCAACACGACGACCACGCTCCGCGCCGCGGCGTTTCTGGCCGGTTACCTGCCGACCAACGTCGACACCGAGACCTACTTGTTCCTGGACGATATCGTTCAGCAAACGTCCGCGAAGACGGTCCAACTCGGCTTTCCAACTACCTGGGGGACCAGCGTTCCCAACTCGAACTTTCCCGCTTCCGCCTTCCCCGACGGCGCCGGCTACGGCTTGGACCCGGATATTGTCGGCAACTTCGACGCCGCCGGGGATCCCATCGGCGGCGACCTGTACGGCGGAGTCTACGCGACGCAACTGAAGGATGCCCTGCTCTCCATCCCCACGCTGTCGATCGTCATGGATTTGGACGACTTGTTCAGCGCCAACGCCGGCATCATCACCAATGCGTCGCAGCGCGGGGTAGCGTGGGAGCGGCCGACGTCGGTCGAGTGGATCACGCCCGACGATGCACCCGAGTTCCAGGTCGATGCGGGCATTCGCATTCAAGGCGCGTTCTTCCGCAGCAACACCAACAATCTCAAGAAGTCGTTTCGGCTGCTGTTCAAGGACATTTACGGACCGGGCAAACTCAATTTTCCGCTCTTCGAGGGAGCGGTCGACTCGTACAACACGCTCGTGCTGCGCGGCGGAGGAAACGACGGATATACGTGGAACAGCGCCAAGCTGACCGAGCAGTACACGCGCGATCAGTTCATGCGCGATTTGCAGTTGGCGTCCGGCAACGCCTCGCCGCACGGCAACTTCGCGCACCTGTACATCAACGGCGTGTATTGGGGGCTGTACAACCCGGTCGAGCGCCCGGACAACGAATTTGCGGCGAGCTATTTCGGCGGCAACCCGGACAACATGGACGTTGTTCACCGCGGCGGCGGCACGTTCGAGGCGCAGAATGGGGACTTCGTCGAATGGGACGCCATGCTCGCGCTCGCGCAGCAGGCGGGCGCATCGCAAACGGCCTACATGCAGCTGCAAGGGAAGAACCTCGACGGTACGCCCAACCCGGCCACGCCACCGCTGTTGGACGTGGTCAGCTATGTCGATTACATCATCGTCAATTCGTGGGGCGGCAACTGGGACTGGCCCCGCAACAACTTCTGGGCGGCGCGGGACCGCGACCCGTTGACCACGACCGGTTTCCACTTCTTCAACTGGGACGGCGAAAACACGATGGGGAACAACCGTTCCCGCTCGCCGCTCAACGCCGACGTATTCAACCCGGCCACGACCCCCGGCAACGACTGGGGGCAGGACGGCGTTCACGACAACGCGGGCCGACCTCACATCTTGCTGCGCGACAACCCGGAATACCGGCAGCTCTTTGCCGATCGCGTTCACAAGATGTTCTTTAACGACGGCATCCTGACGCCCGACAAACTTATAGAGCGCTATCAGGCAACGACGGATAAGGTGGAACTTGCCATGATCGGCGAGTCGGCACGGTGGGGCGACATGCAAGCACACCGCTCGCCCACTCCGAACAGCGCCATCACTCCTGCCGACTGGGAGAATGAGCGCAACTGGCTGCTGGGCTTGCCGAATACGCGGGGGGGCGATCCCTACCTTCCGAATCGATCGGCAGTCGTTCTGGGTCAATTGATCGGATATGCGTTCTACCCGACGACGGTCGCCCCCACGTTCAGCCAACACGGCGGGCAGGTGGCGCCGGGTTTCGATCTGACGATATCGGCCCCGGCCGGCACGATCTGGTACACGCTGGACGGCTCCGATCCGCGACCGTTCGGCGGCGGTGCCGTGCCCAGCGGAACGGCGATCGAGTATACGGGGTCGCCGGTCGACATTCCGACCGGACTAACAGTAAAGGCCCGCGCGTTGATGGGAAGCGACTGGTCGGCGCTCAACGAAGCGACGTTTGTCACAGCTGTACCGGCCGATGCGAACAACCTGAAGATCACCGAGATTCACTACAATCCGGCACCACATGTGGGTGTTGGGGACGCACAGGACATGGAGTTTATCGAGTTGACGAATGTTGGCGCGACGACGCTCACGCTCAATGGCGTGCAGATCAGCGGGTTCGCGAACACGCCGTATTCGTTCCCAAGCGGCATGACGCTTGCGTCGGGAGCACGGATCATCGTCGCCAAGAACGCGACTGTGTTCCAGTCGGTGTATGGCGGCGGCGTAACCGTTGCGCCGGGCGGATTTGGTGAGGACAACCTCAGCAACGGCGGCGAACTGGTGGCGCTCATTGGGCCGCTGGGCAATACGTTGATGAGCTTCACGTATGACGATGTGGCCCCCTGGCCCACGTCGCCCGATGGCGGCGGCCCGTCGCTCGAGATCATTGACCCGCTTGGCGACCCGAACAGCGGGTCCAATTGGCGCGCCAGCCACTACGTCGGCGGCTCGCCGGGT
>JBIOWO010000052.1:0-7052 GCA_044868555.1 Lacipirellulaceae bacterium
GAACTTTTGGGCCCGCTCGACCCAGGCCGATTGCGGCTGCGGGAACCCGGGCCAGTTCGCGCCCCATTGGCGGAACAACTCCTGCTGCATTTCGATGTTCGCCTCGGCGGTTTTCCGCAGATGGTCGAATACTTGCTCAAACACGTTGGTGACCGATTCGGTTTGTGTCGCCATGTCGTATCTCCCAATGACAAGGAATGCGATTCAGTCCACTTGCCCCTTTGCTGTATACGCAGCAATTACTGCGCCAATATTCTCACAAAGTCCAAGAAAAAGGCAAATTTGTAATGCTGCACTTGCGTCATCTGGCGGCCTATAATGCTTCAGAGGCATCTACCGCCTCGACCGGTATTCCGACCTGATTCCCGTGCGAGCCGATCGACATGTCCGCAGAACCGATTTGCATCAAGCGTTATCCCAACCGCCGCTTTTACGCGAGCCATACCAGCACCTACATCTCGTTGCCCGAGATCGAGCAATTGATTCGCCAGGGGGCCGACGTGGAAATTGTCGAAAGTCAAACGGGCCAGGACATTACGTGTGCGGTCTTGATCCAAATCATCGCCGAGCGTCATTCCGACAAATTCGCGATTTTTCCGCCGGCGATGCTGCATTCCATCCTCCGTGCCAATGCCGACGTGACCGACTTCTGGCAGGAGTATTTCCGCCGGTCGCTCGCCTCCTTGGACTACTTTCAAACTCACGCGACCTCCTCGGCGAAACAACCGACAAATTGGATGAAGGCCTGGTTGGACACTTGGTCCACGCCAAATGCGAATCGTGCGCCAAATCGATCCGATGCCGGCACACACGGCGACAATCGCGGTATTGCCGAAAGAATCTCCCAACTCGAAGCGCGGATCGGCGAACTGGAATCGCGAAGGAAAAAACGAACTTAGTCCGCTTGTAAGTGCATCTGCGCGCGTCAAAACGATGCGCCATGTGCCCGGGGAACACATCGATGCCCACTCACAACCTTTCGAAGATCTTCCGGCCGCGAAGCATCGCCGTGATCGGTGCGAGCGAAAAGAAAGGATCCGTGGGTCGCACGCTCTTGGAGAACTTGAAACAGGCGGAGTTCCCCGGCGATGTTTTTCCAGTAAATCCCAAATACGACAAGCTTCTCGACTTGCGAGCATACCGCTCGATCACGGCGCTGCCGGCTGTGCCCGATCTTGCCATCGTGGCGACGCCGGCCGACACTGTGCCGGCGCTGGTTCGTGAATGCGGCGAAAAGGGCGTCCGCGGACTGATCGTTCTCTCGGCCGGATTCCGCGAGGTGGGCCCCGCGGGACAAGCCATCGAAGCAGAGCTTGCCCGCTGCATCGCCCAATTCCCCGACATGCGTGTCATCGGCCCGAACTCGCTTGGCTTGCTAGTTCCCGGCAGCCGGCTCAATGCCAGTTTTGCGGCGGCGATGGCTCAGCCCGGCCGAATTGCTTTCATCTCTCAAAGCGGGGCGCTGTGCACGTCGATTCTCGACTGGTCGCTGGGCGAGAAGATCGGCTTCTCGTACTTCGTATCCATCGGTAACGCGCTGAATGTCAAAGTCGGCGACCTCATCGATTACCTGGCCGAAGATCCCACGACGGACGCAATCGTGCTATACCTCGAATCGGTGACCGAGGCACGCCACTTCATGTCGGCGGCGCGGGCCTTCACGCGGACCAAGCCGATCGTCGTCTACAAGGCGGGCCGCTTCGCTCAATCGGCGCAAGCGGCGGCGTCGCACACGGGCGCGATGGCCGGCGTCGATGCCGTCTACGAAGCGGCGTTTCAGCGAGCCGGAATGGTCCGTGTTTATCACGCCGAAGACATGTTCGATTGTGCCGAGCTGTTGGCCCGTCACCGTCTGCCTGGCGGCGCTCGCCTGGCGGTGATTACCAACGCCGGCGGTCCCGGCGTCATGGCGATCGATGAACTGCTGGCACTTCACGGCGAAGTCGCCGAGCTGTCGCCCAAGACGATCGACAAGTTGAACGCCGTGCTGCCAGCGCATTGGTCGCATCGTAATCCGGTCGATGTATTGGGCGATGCCCGTCCGGAACGATTCGCTCAGGCGATGGAATTGGTGGCTGACGACGCGAGCGTCGACGCGGTGCTCGTCGTGCTCACGCCGCAGGCGATGACCGAGCCCATCGGCACGGCCATCCTCGTGGCAGAAACCGCATCGAAAACTGGCAAGCCGGTATTGGCGGCTTGGATGGGCGGATGGGCGGTGGACCCTGGTCGGCAGATTCTCAATCAAGCATCGATTCCGACGTACGACTCCCCGGACCGCGCCGTGCGTGCGTTCATGTACCTAGTTTCCTATCGCCGCAATCGTGAAATCCTGTACGAAACGCCCAGGCAAGTGCCGCTCAACGGCTCGGTGCATGCCGCTGAGGCGCGCGGGCAGATCGACTCCGTGGTCGCGGAGGGTCGAGAAACGCTGACGGAGGCGGAATCCAAAAACGTTCTCGAAGCCTTCGGAATACCCACCACCAGGCCTCGGCTGGCACGGTCGGCGGCGGAAGCTACCAACTTCGCGCGGGAGATCGGCTTTCCCCTGGTGATGAAAGTCGACTCACCGCAAATCTCGCACAAGACAGAAGTGCATGGAGTCGTGACCGGAATTGTCGACGAAGTAGAAGTGCGGCGCGTGTTCGACGAGATTATCGATCGGGCACGGCGGATTCGGCCAGATGCCATACTCAGCGGGGTCACGCTGCAGCCGATGCTCACTTCCGCCGAGGGTCTCGAATTGATTGTCGGCGCCAAGCAGGACCCGGTATTCGGGGCCGTGCTGATGGTGGGAGCGGGCGGCGTTACGGCGGAAGTGCTCGGTGACCGCGCCCTCGAACTGCCGCCTCTCAACGAGCGACTCGCCCGGCGGATGCTCGACTCGCTGCGAATCCGGCCGTTGCTCGGCGGATTTCGGGGCCGCAAGGCAGTCAATGTCGAACGTCTGATCGAAGTTCTGATGCGGTTTTCGTACCTGGTGGCGGAAAACCCCAGCATCGCCGAGTTGGACGTGAACCCCTTGTTGGTGACCTCGGAAGGCGCCACTGCGCTAGACGCTCGCGTGATCCTCGACCTGGAGCTGGCCGCATCGCATCCGCGACCGTATTCCCACCTGGCCATCCGCCCCTACCCCAGCGAATACGTGCATCACGCTGCTCTCGCCGACGGGACCAAGGTCCTGCTCCGCCCAATCCAGCCGGAAGACGAGCCGCTGTGGCACCAACTCATGAAGAACTGCTCCCAACGCACCATTTGGCAACGATTCCGCTACCTGTTCAAGGAGTCGACGCACGAAATGGCGACGCGATTTTGCTTCGTCGATTACGACCGCACGATGGCGATTGTGGCCGAGGTGATCGGCCCCGATGGCCTGCAACTGGTAGCGATCAGTCGGCTGGTCGCCGATGCGGATCATCACGACGCCGAATATGCCGTGCTCGTGGCCGACGCCTGGCAAGGGCGCGGTTTAGGAACGCTGTTGACCGATTTCTGCATCGGGATTGGCCGTTCGTGGGGCGTGGACCGCATCTCGGTAGAAACGACCGCTGATAACAGTCGGATGCACAGAATTCTGCGCCGGTACCGCTTCGAACTGAAGAGGTCGGCCAACGGCGAGGAACTGTATCAGGCGCAGGTCCAATGACGACCTGTGGCCTGAGTAACACGCGGCCCGCGCAACCTGGCCGGTCATCAATCGACGTTCGCTTCGATGCTGCTCAAGCCAAAGCTCGACACAACCGCCACTTGGTTGTCGATCCGGCAAATGCCGTCGAGTTCCAGGAGCGAGGTCTGCAGTAACTGCTTTAGGTAGAACGACGGTACATTGCCGCGAATGATGAGTACATCCCCGTGGCAATCGAATTCGAACTGGTCCGCCCGGTGATAAAAGTGGGCGTGCGCATCGACAATGGCCCGCGCCAGTCGTTCGACGTTTTGGTCCATTGGGCCGATTTGCGCAGAGTCCTCCTGACTGTTCGCTGGCATGGCTAGACTAATGGTCATCATGATCCACTCCTTGCCGTTTGAGCGCAGAACTTCCATGTCCAAAATCGGGGTGCGGCAGCTTTATTCAGCAAAAGTCGCGCCATTGTCGCCGGATGCCAAATTTTCGCAATCCGCTGAACCGCTGAAACTGGCACTGTCTTGGAATGCCAACAACGCCTTGCAAACGTGTGCTAAATGGGGCGCGGTGTGTCATTCCGGGGCGCCACACGGTGGCAGGCAGCCGCCGACCTGCGATCTGCCAAACGGAAATACCTTCCGTAAAGGCGGACGTGCAGCGGGAAAGAATGCGACGGACGTGACGCTTTGAATGCAGTCGCCAAGGATTGGCATTCGTTTTGCCCTGTCTGGCTTTCCACCATGGAGCCCTTACGGATACGCCATTTTTCCCCGGAGTCGTAATGCGATGAATACGCAATCCACCAACCAGGAAGTGATTGAGACAATGCACCGGGAACATGACGCCCTGCGCGAAAAGCTAGCGCGAATTCACGACGTGTTCAGCGACATCGAGCCCGCGCAGAATGAAATCAAAGCGCTGCTGCGCGAATTTGAGGCAGCCCTGGCGACTCATTTTTCGCATGAAGAAATGGGTGGCTTCTTCGAGGACGTAACCAGCCTGTCGCCCACTTCGGCAGGTGAGGCCGGACGACTGTGTGTCGAGCACCGGGATTTGCAGCACGAGGCGGCCGAGCTGTGCCGCTTCGCTGCGTCGGGAAGCCCCTCGATGCCCTGGTGGCGCGAGTTGGCGTCGCGATGCCATGCGTTCAGCCAGAAGCTGATGCTGCACGAGAGTGCGGAGAATCGGCTGTTGCAGATGGCTCATCGACGAGATGAAGGCGTCGTGGATTAGCGGCCGGGTCTCGACCCACCATTCCGCAACATTGGTTTGCTCGACTACAATGGACATGCGCGCGTTCGATCGTTAAGTGGACAGTCGGCGTATGTCGAGCGAATTATTTGCCAGATACCGGGACCTGGAGGCCTACGTTGGATGGGATGCCGAAGACGCCGCGCGCATTCGCGCGGCCGCCGAGCACATCCGGAAGCATATGCATGTGTTAGTTGACGACTTTTATGCGGAGATCGAGAAGCACCCGGATGCGGCCAGGGTAATTACTGGTGGCAGCCAGCAGATCGCTCGCTTGAAAAAGAGTTTGTGGAATTGGCTGAATGAATCGTTGGAGGGCCGCGACGGCGCCGACTACGTGACGCGGCGCTGGAACATCGGGCTGCGGCACGCGGAAATCGGCTTGAATCCCGCGTATACCAGCGCGGCAATGTCCCGGCTGCGCAACGGCCTGGTCGACATCCTGGCAACTGCCGACAATTTGACACCCGACGCGTATCGTCGGCTCGTTCAGTCGTTCAATAAGCTGTTGGACCTTGACCTGGCGATTATTCAGGATGCTTACGAAGCGGAGTACCTGAAGCGCGAGAAGCTGGCCGAGCACGAACGAAGCGAAGTGAAGTTTCGCGGCCTCGTCGAGGCGGCGGCCTGCATGGTCGTCATCCTTCGAGCGGACGGCACGATCGCCTATTTCAGCCCCTACGGCGAGGAAATCACTGGTTACAAAGCCGACGAGGTCACGGGCCGATCGTTTCAGCAACTGTTTGTGCCGGAATCGGCGCAAACTGAGCCGGCCGAAGCGATCGCCGCCACGCTCGCCGGACAACCCACCACGGCGTACGAAACGCCGATACGGAGGCGTGATGGAAGCCTGCGCTGGCTGGCGTGGAACGCTCGGCGGCTGGACGATTTCGACAGCGGGCCGGCCGTGCTGGCCGTCGGACAGGATATCACGGATCGTCGCGAGGGCCAGGAACGATTGCTGCGGTCCGAACGGTTGGCCGGCATCGGTCAAATGGTGACCGGCATTGCCCATGAAAGTCGCAACGCTTTGCAACGCATCCAGTCGTGCAGCGAAATGCTCGAGTTGGAAGTCGAAGGCAACGACGAAGCTCTGCGGCTGGTGAGCCGCTTGCAGGAAGCTCAAGACAACCTGCTGCGGCTGTTTGACGAAGTCCGCGGATATGCGGCCCCCATACAATTGGAGCGGACCCCGTGCCAGATCGAGTCGCTCTGGAACGAGGCCTGGCGGCTGCTGGAGGTGTCGCACCGCAAGCGCGACGCCCGGCTCACGGAGCGCGCCGATGTGGCACGACCCCATGTACTGGCGGACCGCTTCCGAATGGTGCAGGTATTTCGCAATTTGCTGGAAAACTCGCTGGCGGCGTGCACGGACCCGGTGGTGATCGAGATTTGCTGCCGCGAGGTAGACTTGCGCGGGCAGTCGGCGATTGAAATTCGCGTTCGTGATAACGGCCCCGGTTTGACGCCGGAAGCTCGCCGGAACGCTTTCGAGCCGTTCTTCACGACCAAGACCAAGGGCACGGGACTTGGCATGGCGATTGCAAGAAGGATCGTCGAAGCCCATGGCGGAGAGATCGACATCGGCGATATGTCGTCCCAGGGAGCCGAGTTCGTCATCACCTTGCTGAGCAACGTTCCATGACCAGAGCATTGCGAATCGCCGTGGCCGATGACGAACCGGATGTGCGCGACTACTTTCAGCGCATCCTCCCGCGAATGGGGCACTTGGTCGTGGCGACGGCCGCCAACGGACGTGAGCTAGTCGACTTGTGCCGGGAAATGAAGCCGGACCTGATTATTGCCGATATCCGCATGCCGGATATGGACGGCGACGAGGCGATCCAGCAGATTTGCTCCGATCGGCCCACGCCGTTTATACTCATTTCTGCTTACAGCAAGCCGTTCTCGTTCGACGGGTTCGACGCGATTGGAAGAGCGTACCTTACCAAGCCAATCAAGCGCGACGTATTGGAAGACGCCATCGAGCAAGTCTGTCCGGCGAGCGCCGGCGACAGTTAAGACTGCGGTATTCGCTCGACCATCGACATCCTACGGTGAGCCATGACGCTAACCTCTGCAAAATCAGTGCTCGATCTGTTGCTGGTGGATGACGACTCCGAGCTGCGCTCGGACATGGCCGCTTACTTCTCGCGCCACTCTCACGCCGTCGAAC
>JBIOWO010000053.1:0-4838 GCA_044868555.1 Lacipirellulaceae bacterium
GTGGCATGGATACCGGTCAGCGGACAGGGATCTTGATTGTGGCGATTGGATGCGGCACGGGAGTCATATTGGGAGTGGCCGGGATCATTTATAGCGCGGTGGATTCGCTGCACCGTCGGCGGACGGAAATCGGGCTGAAGCGGGAGATGATCGAGCGCGGGATGTCGGCCGAGGAGATCGTCAAAGTGATCGAGTGCGCACCGCCGCTGGAAGATGCCACGCAGCGGTGGATTGCTTCTTGGGCCGACAAGAAAAAGACGGGTTAGCGTCTGCGGCGGAGCGCCAGGACGCACAACCCCATGCTCATCAACACTGGTGTGATCGGCTCCGGCACGGCGGCAGCGCTGCCCGCGCCGGGGGCTACCACAATCGCAGTATTTCCGAAGCGTACCCGCCAGTGCGTGTAGTCTGCGTCGTCGATTGTGCCGTTGACATTGCCGTCGGCTCCCTGCCCCGTGATGACGGATTGGGTGAGCGTTTTGCGCCAGCGCACGTAGTCGGCCGCATCCACGCTGCCGTTTTTGTTGTAGTCGCCGGATGGGGGAACGTTAACCGCCCCGGAAACCGGGGGATCGAGTTCAAAATGCGTCGGCGAATTCGGTCCCACCACCAAAGTCGGCACGCCAGTCGGGGTGGTGTCGGTAATCGAGTTCACGCCATCCCTTGGCAGGAAGGCGCCGGTAAACGAGATCGAGTCCAGGTTATCGAAGTTGATCGAGATGTTGGTGGCAGCCGGATTAAAGAACGGCCCGAAAACTGCGGGATCGGGGAGTGTGAAATCCGGTGTAACGCCGCCGGTCAGCGCGGCAAATCCGGGAGTTGCAATGAGCATGGTCCGGCCCGTTGTGTCTGGCGGAGGTGACAAGTTGCCAGGGAACGTGAAAGTCTTCGTGACGCCGTCGCTTGTCGCTTTGAGTTGGTGTCCCGCCACGAACTGCTCGTTGAGGTTATTGTCGAACAGCTCGATGAACTGCACACTTCCATCGGCATTCGTGAATACCTCTTGAACTTTCCACAGATGAAACGACGCGTGGACGGAAGCCGGCGTCAGCAACGTCGCCAGAACGACTAGGAGCAGAGACGTGAATCGATGGTGAAACATGTGACTAGCTTACCATGAATGAGTGGAAAAACTACGGCCGTCGGCAGCGGCGGCCTGGGAACAGGAGGATCCAGCAAAGTGCCATTCCGGCGTTGGCCGGCTCGGGCACGGCGATGGAGCGGGTGCCGGCCGCCACAGCTGGAACAGGGTTTCCGAAGCGGGCCTTCCAGAATTCGTGGTCCGGGTCGTCGATCGTGCCACTCGCGTTCCCGTCGGCGCCGCTGCCGGCCGGGGCAGCCGATTGGCCGAAGGTATCGCGCCACAAAACGTAGTCGGCGGCGTCGACCGAGCCGTTGCCATTGTAATCACCTGTAGGAGGGGGCGCCGCCGGCGTCGACCGCTGGTAGGCAAAGTTGCCGCTGGGGCCGAAATCGGTGAATTTCAAGTCGAGGAAGATGTTGTCGGTTATCAAATGCACGACCGCGTTCTTGCTGAGGATGTTTCCGAGCAGCATGGAACTTGGTCCGCCAAAGGCGACCGTCCAGGTGGCGAAGGTCAGTTGGGAATGATTGCTGGCGGCAATGGTCTGGCCGTCGTTGGCGAGGATCACTTCGGTTGCCCATTCGGTGTCGATCGGGCTCGGATGCATGTCGAAGTTGAAGCTCAATTCCTGTGCGATATTGAACATCCCGCCTTGTCCGGTACCACCGCGGGTCAGCCAGACGTTGTCGGTCAGACGATCCTGGTTTGCGGGCAGATCAGCGGGAGCAGTTCCAAGTTTGGAAAAGGTGGTGGTGGGGCCGGTCCAGACAACTTGCGCGGCGGCCACCATCGGGCCCAGCGCGAACCAAATCAATGCGACCCGACACCCAAGGTGCAGCAACACACTGGGCGCGCGGGGCGTTTGAGACGTCTCGTTGGAAAAGAAATGCTGGACCAAATTGAGTGGTTTTCGGACTTGCCGACCCGCGGACCGTTTCGAGAAACGGCTGGCCCAACAGTGCGGGAGGGATGCCCTGGAATGGAGTATCGCAAGTTTCGCGCTGATTTTCAACAAGTATTTCTGGCATTGGGAAGGACTGGGCGATATGCCGACGGAGCCGACATTCGTGTGGGCTGACGGCCGATTCGCAGGCAGTTTCGGACCCTATGCGGTCCCGGCGCGGCGTGTTAACCTTGAGCGATTTTAGACATTTGGAGGATGTGTTCTGAGGACACCGGGGGCGGGGACGCCCCGGCTCGCTAGAGTTATGCCCCGACGTGACGACCTGAAGAAGATTCTGATTATCGGCTCTGGGCCGATCGTGATTGGCCAGGCCTGTGAGTTCGATTACTCGGGCACGCAGGCGTGCAAGGCGCTGCGCGAGGAGGGGTACCAGGTCGTGCTGGTGAATTCGAACCCGGCCACGATCATGACCGATCCGTCGACGGCCGACCGCACGTACATCGAGCCGTTGACTTGGGAAATTGTGGCCAAGGTGATTGAGAAGGAGCGGCCCGATGCGCTGTTGCCAACGCTCGGCGGGCAGACGGGCCTGAACGTAGCGATGGATCTGTGGCGGCACGGGGTGCTGCAAAAGCATAACGTCGAGATGATCGGCGCGAATGCCGACGTGATCGACAAAGCCGAAAGCCGCGACCGGTTCCAACAAGCGATGCAGCGGATCGGGCTCGACCTGCCCAAGGGCAAGACCGTGCGGAGCGTGGAGGAGGCGCGGGAGTGGGTCGAGGAGATCGGGATGCCGGCAGTGATCCGTCCGAGTTTTACACTTGGTGGCGGCGGTTCGGCGATCGCGTTCAATCGGGCCGATTTTGAAACGCTGGTGCGGCGTGGGCTCGATCAATCGCCCGTGCACCAGGTGCTCGTGGAGGAGTCGATCCTGGGCTGGAAAGAGTACGAGATGGAGGTGATGCGCGACAAGGATGATAACGTCGTGATCATCTGCTCGATCGAGAACTTCGATCCGATGGGAATTCATACGGGCGATTCGATCACGGTAGCCCCGGCGCAGACGCTCACCGACAAGGAGTATCAGCGGATGCGGGATGCTTCGTTGGCGGTGATCCGCGAGATCGGCGTGGAGACGGGCGGGTCGAACATTCAATTTGCGATTAAGCCGGATACAGGGCGGATGATCGTCATCGAGATGAATCCGCGGGTCAGCCGGTCGAGCGCGCTGGCGTCGAAGGCGACCGGGTTTCCGATCGCGAAAATTGCAGCGAGGTTGGCGGTGGGATACCGGCTGCACGAGCTGCCGAACGACATTACGCGGGAGACGACGGCCTGCTTCGAGCCGACGATCGATTACGTGGTGACGAAGGTGCCGCGGTTTGCGTTCGAGAAGTTTCCCGAGGCCGATCCGACGCTCACCACGCAGATGAAGAGCGTCGGCGAGACAATGGCCATCGGCAGCACGTTCAAGGAGTCGTTCCAGAAGGCATTGCGGGGTTTGGAGGTGCGGAGCGACGGCTTTGGGTGCGATCGGCTCGACCTGTGGGGCATGGCCGAGCAGCCGGGCGAGGAGGAGATTGTCGCGCGGCTGATGAAGCCGGGGGCGGAGCGGGTGTGGTTCCTACGGTATGCGCTGAAGAGCGGCATGAGCGTGGCCAGGGTCCACGAGCTGACGGGGATCGACCCGTGGTTTTTGGATAATTTGCTGGAGATTGTGGAGACGGAGGAGGAGCTGAGGAAGAGTGGCGAGTGGCGAGTGGCGAGTGGCGAGAAAGCGGTGTTGTTGCGGAAAGCGAAGCGGCAGGGATTCTCCGACGCGCAGCTCGCGCGGATTTTCGGTGTGAGTGAGATGGAGGTGCGGGCCGAGCGGTTGCGGTTGGGGATTCGGGCCACTTTCAAGTCGGTGGATACTTGTGCGGCGGAGTTTGAGGCGTACACGCCTTACTACTATTCAACATATGAGTCGGAGGACGAAGTGCCGCCGAAGGCGCCCGGCAAGAAGCGGATTGTCATTCTGGGCGGTGGGCCGAATCGGATTGGGCAAGGGATCGAGTTTGATTACTGCTGCTGCCATGCCAGCTTCGCGCTGAAGGAACTGAGCATCGAGTCGGTGATGGTCAACTCGAATCCCGAGACGGTGAGCACCGACTATGACACGAGCGACATGCTGTTTTTCGAGCCACTCACCGTGGAGGATGTGCTCAACATTTGCGATCGCGTGCAGCCGGACGGCGTGATCGTGCAGTTCGGCGGGCAGACGCCGCTGAATTTGGCGCGGCGTTTGAAAGATGCGGGCGTGCCGATCATTGGCACCAGCGTCGAGGCGATCGAGGCGGCGGAGGATCGCGAGAAGTTTCAGAAACTGCTCACCAAGCTGGGGCTGCGGCAGCCGCCCAATGGGATCGCGCGGACGATGGACGAGGCGCGGCGGGAAGCGGAGAAGATCGGCTATCCGCTGTTGGTGCGGCCGAGCTTTGTGCTCGGTGGGCGGGCGATGGAGATTTGCTACGACACGGCCCAGATGGAGCGGTTCGTGGCCGAAGCGTTTATTGCGGCCGAAGGGCAGCCGGTGCTCATTGATCGTTTTCTGGAAGGGGCCACCGAGGTCGACGTCGATTGCATCAGCGATGGGCGGACCGTCATCGTGCCGGGCATTATGGAGCACATCGAGGAAGCGGGCGTGCACTCGGGCGATTCGGCGTGCGCGATCCCGCCGTACAGCCTGCCGGGGCCGGTGATCGCGGAGATTCGTCAAGCGACGGTGGCGCTGGCGGAGGAGCTGCACGTGGTGGGGCTGATGAATGTGCAGTTTGCGGTGCGGTGGGAGGGGCTGGGAACTGGGGG
>JBIOWO010000054.1:0-80746 GCA_044868555.1 Lacipirellulaceae bacterium
GCCACGATCTGGGGCGTTGCCCCAGCCACCCGCCGGGTCACGAGCAAGGTCTGTTTGTGCTTCGGCGACGGCACACGGAGTGTGCCTGCTACATTGTCAGCCTTCGCCGGGGCCGAGCGTGCCGCCGGTGAACTGCTCGTCTTTGGCCGCGTGACCGGTGAGGACCTCGGCCTTGTATCCGCCGCGGGCCTGGAAGTAGGCGATGAGAACTAAATAGCAGACGCACATGATGACGGGCAAAATCGCAATCTTTGCCAGGGCATGCTGCTTGGTATTGCTTTCGATTTGAAGCAGATCATTCAGTTGCGCGTCGGTGATTCCCGCCTTCGCAAGTAGTTCGTTGCGTTCCTCGGCGGTCAAGTCTTCCTTCTTGAAGCCGCTGATATTTGTGGCTTGATATTCGCCGAACAACCCGGGCTTCAAATCGGCTAATTTCCGATGAACTTCCGGCAACTTGGCGCTCACAGCTCGGTTAAAGCTGACGTCTTGCAGCGTGCCGATTGCCGGACCGCCAATGGTGCCGATGGCGATCATGCCAACGCCGCTGATCGCGTTCAGCAACAGGGCGCCACCGCGCGGATACTGTTCCGATACGGTCCCCAGTGTGGTGGGCCAAAAAAACGTCTTGCCGACACCGTACAAGGTTGCGGCCAGGAAGAGTGCCATGGCGCCGGTACCGGCGTTGCCGAGCCAGTAGAGGCCTGCCGCGGCGATGGCCGAGCTGGCGGCTAGCAGACCGAGCGGTGAAATGCGATGCACGATCGGACCGGCAAAGAACCGCAGCACGAACATAATCGCCGAGGTGTAAACCAAGAACAGCGTACCTTTCGTGGGGCTGTCTAGCACAGCGCCCATGATGTCTTGAATCCACGTGTCGGTGCCCAGCTCGGTGGTCGCCAGCAAGAACATGATGAGCATCAGGAACACAAACATGGGGCGACCAAAGGAGCGAACGAAGAAAGCAAACAGCGCTGCCGGCAACAATGCGGCTATGAGTGCGTGCGACACCTTAATGGGTTCGAGATGGAGCGTGATGCCGCCAATCGGTACTTCGTTCAGGACGGTGAGCACCTGGCTGATGCCCATGATGATCAGGAAGGAAACGATGTACGCGCTGCCCCATCCGAATTCGGCCAACATCTCGCGATAGGAAACACCGGCTTCCACGCGCTCCTGCACGGGAAACTTCTGTCCGAACAGGAGGAACCCGTACAGCACGATCGGAATCAAAAGGATGGTCATTTTCCATTGCCACAGCGCGAGGCTGGCCGGTAGCAAGCCACGTTCATTCAGCAATCCCATGCCAATGGCTAGCAGGCCTCCCAGTACTAGTCCGCCGGGCCAGCCGGCGTGGAGGATATTCAGCCAGTGAGTTTTGTTGTCTTTGTACAGCGTGGCCACTACTGGATTGATGACGGCCTCGACGGTGCCGTTCGCGAGCGCGTAAATGAACGTCGCGAAATACAGGACTCCAAAGCTCGGCGCGAAAATCGTGAGTACCGCGGAGATCACATGACACACGAAGGCAAATACCATCGCCGTGCCGTAACCGATGCGGTCGATGATCAGGCTGAATAGAATGATTGAAATGGCAAATGGATAGAGCCCGACGCCACCGATGATCCCCTTCCGCTCTTCGGTAAGGCTGAACTGCGCTTCCCAATCTTGAAGCACGCCGTTGCGAACGGCGAAACCGAAGGCCGTAGCGATCAGAGCCCAGAAACAACCGAGAAACAGCCGTCTAGCGTGATTATTGTCCGCCATTTTTTGCCTGTTCGAAGAGTAAGATAGTGCAATTTTGCCTGCGAAAAAGCACGAGTGCTCTGCGCGATTACCCATTCATTTCGCGCAGGGCGTTGGTAAATTAACATGGGGGGAGCGACATAGCAATGTCACGTAGGTTAGGCTTTCAGCCTGACAACGGGTGGCACGCCCTAAGCTTCCGGCGCAGGGCGTGGCGTTGCGCGAAGCGATCCACCACGCCCTTCGCTTGACGCTCAGAGCGTGCCACACACTCAGGCAGCGACAACTGTCAGCCTGAAAAGGCTAACGTACAAAGCGAGGCAACCGATGACCAGGCAATGGGCGGGGGAAGCGACGCGGCGCGATTTCTTGAAGCACACGGGCCGGATCGCGGCGGCCGCGGGCATCGTTTCGGCGACGGCGCCCCTCGTTCACGCGGCCGAGGATAATACGATCCGCGTGGCGCTGGTGGGCTGCGGCGGGCGCGGCAACGGCGCGGCGGGCGAAGCCCTTTCCGTGCAAAATGGGCCGATCCAGTTGGTCGCCATGGCCGACGTGATCCCGGAGCGGCTGGCCGGCGGCCACGGCTGGCTGAGCGGCAACTTTGGCAAACGGGTCGACGTGCCGGAAGACCGGCGTTTCATCGGTTTCGACGGATACCAGAAAGCGATGGACTGCCTGCGGCCGGGCGACGTGGTGATCCTGGGCACGCCGCCCGCGTTCCGCTGGGCCCATTTCAAGTACGCCATGGACAAGGGCCTGAACGTGTTCATGGAGAAGCCGGTGTCGGTCGACGCACCCACGTCGGCCAAGATGTTCGAGCTGGCTAAGGAATCGGTGAAGCGGAACCAGAAAGTGGGCGTCGGGCTGATGTGCCGCCACTGCCGGGCCCGCGGCGAATTGTTTCAGCGCATCCAGGACGGCGCGATCGGCGACGTGACGATGATGCGGGCGTATCGCATGGCGGGCCCCACCGGCTCCGCTTTCTCGACACAAAAGCCCGATAGCGAGCCCAGCGAGCTGATCTGGCAGATCAAGCGGTTCCATTCGTTCCTGTGGCTCAGCGGTGGCGCGTTCAGCGACTTCCTGATCCACAACGTCGATGAGTGTTGCTGGATGAAGGACGCCTGGCCCGTGCGGGCGCGGGCGACCGGCGGGCGGCACTACCGGGGCGACAACGTCGACCAGAATTTCGATCACTACTCGGTCGAATACACGTTCGCCGACGGGGCGAAGCTGTTTTTGGAAGGACGCACGATCGACGGCTGCACCAACCAGCACGCCAGCTTTGCGCATGGAACAAAGGGCTCGGCGGTTATCTCCGCATCCGGCCACATGCCGTCGAAATGCCGCCTGTTCAAGAACCAGGACATGCAGGACGCCAATGTATCGTGGGCCTGGGGGAAAGCGGAGCCGAATCCGTACCAGACGGAGTGGGACGACCTGATCGCGGCCATTCGCGAGGACAAGCCGTACAACGAAACCGAACGCGGCACCGAGGCCAGTCTGCAAGCGGTGCTCGGCCGGATGGCGGCCCACACGGGC
This sequence comes from Lacipirellulaceae bacterium, assembly GCA_044868555.1. Classification (GTDB taxonomy): domain Bacteria; phylum Planctomycetota; class Planctomycetia; order Pirellulales; family Lacipirellulaceae; genus JABDGM01. The sequence continues at coordinate 3,289 of JBIOWO010000054.1, forward strand.
CGCGAGATCACCCGCGACGAACTGCTGAAGGTCGGCCACGAATTCGCGCCCGGCGTCGACACGCTGGCGATGGATTCGCCGTCGCCGTTGCCGGCCGACGCCGACGGCCGCTACCCGATACCGCAGCCGGGCAAAGTGGTGGATCGCGAATACTAGATTCGGGTGGCACGCCCTGAGCTCCTGGCGAAGGGCGTGGTCTGTCGGCGATACGCCACGCCCATCGCCGGAGGCTCTGGGCGTGCCACACCGATTGAACGAGAATACTAGCGGAGCTCGCGAACATGGCAAAAGTGAAAGCGGCGATTGTCGGTTTAGGGTTCGGCGCGGAGTTTATTCCGATTTACCAGAAACATCCAGATGCGGAGGTGGTGGCCGTCTGTCGGCGCGATGCGGCCAAGATGAACGAGGTGGCCGACGCTTTTGGCATCGCCAAGCGATACACGAGGTACGACGAGGTGCTGGCCGATCCGGCGATCGACTTCGTTCACATCAACAGCCCCATTCCCGATCACGCCTGGATGAGCCAGGAGGCGCTCCAGGCCGGAAAGCACGTGATGTGCACCGTGCCGATGGCTACGAACATCGCCGATTGCGAGAAGATCTGCCAGCTTGTGGCCGACACGGGTCGCAAGTACATGATGGCCGAGACGGTGGTTTACAGCCGCGAGTTTCTGTTCATCCGCGAGATGTATCGCAAGGGGGAGTTCGGCAAGATTCAGTATCTGCAGGCGTCGCATCCGCAGGACATGGACGGCTGGCCCGATTACTGGGAGCGGATGATCCCGATGCACTACGCCACGCACGTGGTGAGCCCGGTGCTCGGCCTGATGGACAAGCTGGCCGAGTACGTATCGTGCTTCGGCTCGGGCACCGTGCGGGACGACATTCGCGAGAAATCGGGCAATTCGTTCGCCGTCGAGTCGTGCCACATCAAGATCGCCGACAGCGACGTCGCGGCCCACATCTGGCGGTTCCTGTACGACACGGCCCGCCAGTATCGCGAGTCTTTCGACGTGTATGGCTCGAAGAAATCGTTCGAGTGGACGTTGGTCGAAGGCGAGTCGCACATCCTGCACACAGCCAAGCGGCCGGAGGCGGAGATTGCGGAGCGGGTCGAGGTGCCCGATTTTGCCCACCTGCTGCCGGAGGAAATCCGCCGCTTCACGCGGTCGATCGTCGATGCCGAGCACCTGTCATTCCTGCAGGGCTCCGGCCACGGCGGTTCGCACCCGCACCTGGTGAACGAGTTTATTCGGGCCCTGCTCGATGACCGCGACCCGTGGCCGAACGCGACCACCAGCGCCAACTGGACGTGCGTCGGCATCCTGGCCCACGAATCGGCCGTCGCCGGCGGCCAAATCCGGCACCTGCCCGAGTTCACGCGCAGGCGCTGATGCGCACACATTCAAAAATCGGTTACCGCGAAGCGGTTCAATTCCATAGCCCAGGGTCGCCCCGAGCTTGTCGAGGGGCGCACCCTGGGACCAGGTTTTACTTTACGAAATCAAAAACCTACCTCGCAGGGGTTGCACACGATCTGGCCGATGCGTTGTGTAACTCCTTCGGAGTAACCATATTTGTCGCATCATCTTCCCAGGGTGCGCTGCGCGACCCTGGGCTATGGGGTTAAACCGCTTCGCGGTACAGAACTCCGAATCATCCTTTCGTAAACGTTTCGATTTCATTGTCGTTTGGGCAACAACATCATGATACGAATAGGGCGACTTTTGATATCGTTTGCGTTATGTGGCGTTCTCGCGGCGAGCGCACATGCGGCCGAGCCGTACGTGCTGCATTCGTTTGAGAAATTGCAGCTGTCGGATCAGTTCTTCAGCGAAGGGGCGACGTTCGCCGATCTCAATCGCGACGGCGCGGGAGATGTGATCTCCGGTCCGTATTGGTATGCCGGGCCGAAGTTTGCCGAGCGATTTGAAATTTATCCGCCGGCGCCGTTCGACATCGCCGGCTATTCGAAGAACTTCCTTGCGTTCGCCCACGATGTCGATCGCGACGGCTGGACCGACGTCATCGTGATCGGCTTTCCGGGCGAGGAAACGGCCTGGTATCGCAATCCGCAAGGCAAGCCCGGGCACTGGGACCGGCACGTCATGCTCGCGGTGACCGACAACGAATCGCCCACGTTTGCCGATGTCACGGGCGACGGCCAACCCGAGCTGGTGTGCAGCACCGGCGGACGAATGGGTTACGCCGAGATGGCCGCCGACGATCCGACGAAACCGTGGGTGTTTCACGCGATCTCGCCGGTGAAGGGTTATCAGCGGTTCACGCACGGAATGGGCGTGGGCGATGTGAACGGCGACGGCCGCGCCGACCTCTTGGAGCAGAACGGCTGGTACGAGCAGCCGGCGGCCGATTCCAAGGCCGAGACGTGGGAGTTTCACGCGGTGCCATTCGCGCCCGGCATGGGCGGGGCGCAGATGCTCGTCGACGACGTGGATGGCGACGGCGACAACGACGTGATCACCAGCAAGGCGGCCCACGCCTACGGGCTGGCCTGGTTTGAGCGCGTGCCCGCCGACGGTGGTGCGGTCGAGTTCAAAGAGCACCTCATCATGGGCGAGCGGCCGGAGGAGAACGACTTCGGCGTCGCTTTCTCGCAGGTGCACGCCCTGGCACTCGCCGATATCGACGGCGACGGCGCCCGGGACATCGTCACCGGCAAGCGATTCTGGGCGCACGCAGAGCATGATCCGGGGTCGCTCGATCCGGCCGTGCTGTACTGGTTCCAGACGGTTCGCGCAGGCGGCAAAGTGCGGTTCATTCCGCACCAGATTGACAACAATTCGGGCGTCGGCACCCAGGTAGTGGCCGGCGATCTCAACGGCGACAAGCGGCCCGACATCGTGGTCGGCAACAAGAAGGGCACGTTCGCGCTGCTGCATCATGCCGAACAAGTCGACAAGGAGAAATGGGAAGCGGCCCAGCCGAAGACTACGGGGGAAAAAGCAAAGCAGGCCGCCGCGCTGCCCGCTAAGCCGCAAGCGGCAACCGCGCCGCCGGCGGCGGACGGTTTTCCCGCCACGGCGGACGACGGGCGGGCGCTCAATCTCGATTTTGAAACGGGCAACTTGCAGGATTGGAATCGCGTCGGCACCGGGTTCGGCGGGCAACCGGTTAAGGGCGACACCGTCCATTCGCGTCGTGCCGACAGTGTCAGCGGCCATGCCGGTGACTATTGGATCGGCACCTTCGAAGGCAATGGAGACGGACTTCAGGGCACCCTGACATCAGAGAATTTCGAAGTGAGCCATCCGTGGGCCACGTTTCTCGTCGGCGGCGGAGCGCACGAATGGACGCGCGTGGAAGTAGTGCTGGCCGACGACAAGGAAATCATCTTCAAGGCCCACGGCGCCGACACCGAACAGATGCGGGCTGTCGCAGTCGATCTGCGGCCGCACTTGGGAAAGAAAATCTACCTGCGAGTCGTGGATCAGGTTGGCACTGGTTGGGGGCATATTAACTTCGACCATTTTCGCTTTCACGATGTCGAACCCAAGGTGCCTCAATCGCCGAAAGTTGAAACGCGGCCGGACGAGTATCCGTTCTCCCGCATCCCGGCCGAAGAGGCGGCGCGGGCCATGATCCTGCCGCCCGGCTTCAAGGCCACCGTCTTTGCCGCCGAGCCGGACGTCCAGCAGCCGATTGCCATGGCGCTCGACGACCGCGGTCGGCTGTGGATTGCCGAGGCGTTCGAATATCCCCAGCGGGCGCCGGAAGGGCAGGGGCGCGACCGCATCCTCATTTTTGAGGACACGGATGGCGACGGTCGATTCGACAAGCGAAAAGTCTTCATCGAGGGCTTGAATTTGGTGAGCGGATTGGAAGTCGGCTTTGGAGGCGTGTGGGTGGGAGCGGCGCCCTACTTAATGTTCATCGCCGATCGCGACGGCGACGATGTGCCGGACGGCAAGCCCGAGATTCTGCTCGACGGCTGGCATTACGAGGACACGCACGAGACGCTCAATGCGTTCATCTGGGGACCGGACGGTTGGCTCTACGGATGCCACGGTGTGTTCACGCACTCGCGCGTGGGGAAACCGGGCACGCCGGACGCCAAGCGCGTGCCGCTCAACGCGGCCATCTGGCGCTATCATCCGACGCGGCACGTGTTCGAGGTCTTCGCCGAAGGCACCAGCAATCCATGGGGCGTCGATTTCGACGACCATGGCCAGGCATTTTGCACGGCGTGCGTGATTCCGCACCTGTACCACGTGATTCAGGGCGCCCGCTACCAGCGGCAGGCCGGCTCACATTTCAATCCCTATACCTACGACGACATCCAAACCATCGCCGATCACTTGCACTATTTGGGCAAGAATCCTCACGCCGGCAACGGTCGATCGGATGATGCGGGCGGAGGCCACGCGCACGCCGGCGCGATGATCTATCTGGGCGACGCCTGGCCTGACGAATATCGCGGCAAGATATTCATGAACAACATCCACGGCCAGCGGCTGAACATGGACATTCTTAAGCCGCAGGGCTCGGGATATGTCGGCAGCCACGGCCCGGATTTTCTGCTCACGCAAGACCGGGCCTCGCAGATAATCAACTTTCGCTACGGGCCGGATGGGCAGGTGTACGTGATCGACTGGTACGACATGCAGGCCTGCCACGATCCGAATACGGATGTGCACGACCGAACGAACGGCCGCATCTACAAAATCAGCTATGGCGACCAGACAGGCCCGTCAGTCGATCTCCAAAAGCTGAGCGACGACGAGCTCGTCGCCAGGCTTCTCGAAAAGAACGACTGGTATGTGCGCCATGCGCGGCGGATTTTGCAGGAGCGGGCGGCGGCGGGCAAGCTGGGGCCGGCCGTGCGCGACAAGCTGCGCCAGATGGCGATCGCCCATCCGGACCCGACGCGGCGGCTCCGCGCGTTATGGGCGATGCACGTCACGGGCGGATTGCCGGACGACCTGGTGGAGACGTTGCTCGCGAACGACGACGAATACGTCCGCGCGTGGACGGTGCAATTGGCGCTGGATCGTGAAGAGTTGAATCTGGCAAGCCTGCGGCCTCGATTTGCCGAGATGGCCCGCAGCGACCAGTCGCCCGTCGTGCGGCTGTACTTGGCCGCGGCCCTGCAGCGAATGCCGCTCGGCGCGCGGTGGCAAGTGCTCCGCGGACTCACGCGTCGCCCGCGCGATGCGCGCGATCACAACCTGCCGCTGATGATCTGGTACGCGGCCGAGCCCCTGGCCGCCCGTAATCCCGAGCGGGCGTTGGCCCTGGGCCTGTCGAGCGGTAAGCGGATGCCGCTGGTGCGCGACTTCATGCTGCGGCGGATCGCGGGCATGGATACGCCGCAGGCGCTCGGGCCGCTCGTCAAGGCGCTCGGCGACTCGGCCGATGCGGACGAACAATTGGTGATCTTGCAAGCCGTCCGCAAGGGACTCGAAGGCCGACGGCGCGTGGAGCCGCCCGCCGAATGGGCGGCCGTGTATGGCAAGCTGATGGCTTCCAGCAGCCAGCCGCTACAGGCGGAAGCGACCGCGCTCGGCGTGACGTTCGGCGACGCGGCGGCGATGGACGCGATGCGGAAGAGCGTCGCGGCGGCCGATGCCGAATCGGCAGTGCGCCGGGCCGCGCTGGCGGCCCTGTTGATGGCCAAGGACCCGCTGCTCGCCCCGACGTTGCAGCGTTTACTGAATGATGCCGCGATGCGAGACGTCGCCCTGCTCGGCCTCGCATCGTACGACGATCCGCAGACTCCACGGCTGGTGCTGGCCCAGTATCCGAAGCTCTCGCCGGCCGAGAAGCGCGCTGCTGTGGCCACGCTCACGTCGCGGGCGGCCTACGGCATTGCGCTCTTGCAGGCGATTGCCGGCGGCCAGGTCGCCAAGGCCGATCTGTCGGCCGACCTGGCGCGGCAGCTCCACAATTTGCACGACGCCGAGGTCGACAAGCTGCTCGCCGAAGTCTGGGGCACGGTCCGCAGCACCGCGGCCGACAAAGCGGCGCTAATCGCCAACTATCGCAAAGTGCTGGCCGCCCCGCCATCGCGGCCCGATCCGGAATTGGGCCGGGCCGTGTTCGGCCGCACTTGTCAGCAATGCCACATGCTGTATGGGGCCGGCGCGAAGGTTGGCCCCGATCTCACCGGCTCGAACCGGGCCGACGTCGAGTACCTGCTCTCGAATATCGTCGACCCGAGCGCCGTCGTCGCCAAGGATTACCAGTCGACGATCATCACCACGATGGACGGCCGCATCGTCACGGGCCTCGTGACAGCCGAAAACGACAAAGCGGTGACGATCCATAATGCGACGGAGACGCTCACACTTCCCAAGGAGGAGATCGACATGCGGGAGCTGGGCGACCAGTCGATGATGCCGGACGACCAGTTGAAGCTGTTCACGCCGCAAGAGATCGTCGCGCTGTTCGCCTACCTGGGTGGCAGGGCGCAGGTGCCGATGCTGGCCACCAAGGACGTCGCCGGGCTATTGTTCAATGGCCGCGACCTGACCGGATGGCAGGGCGACTCGAAGCTGTGGTCCGTCGAGAACGGCGAGATCATCGGCCGCAGCCCCGGCCTCACGCACAACACGTTCCTGGTGAGCGATCTGACGGCGGACAACTTCCGCTTGTCGCTCGAAGTGAAGCTCGTGAACAACGAAGGCAACAGCGGCGTGCAGTTCCGCACGCAGCCTCTTAAAGGTTTCGAGGAGATGAAGGGCTACCAGGCCGACATCGGCGTCGACTGGTGGGGCAAGCTGTATGAGGAGAATGGCCGGGCGCTACTGTGGGATAAGCCGGGCGACGCCCACGTCAAGAAGGGCGAGTGGAACCACTACGAAATCGAGGCGGTCGACGGCCACATCCGCACGTGGCTCAACGGACAGTTGTGCGTCGACCTGGACGACCCGCCAGGCAGCCGCCGCGGCATCTTCGCCCTGCAACTGCACGCCGGCGGCCCGATGGAAGTGCGGTTCCGAAATCTGCAGTTGGAAGTGAAGTGAAGGTAGCAGGCACACTCCGTGTGCCGTAGCCGAACTGTTGTTCAGGCCGAGATCTAATTCTGCAACGGCACACGGAATGTGCCTGCTACGACGGGGAACGCAGCAGCGCCGCTGCCGGCGCATCGAGATAAATGGTCGCGCATGGGTGTCGCTGCAGGATTGAAGCCGGCACTTGCGGCGTCACTTCGCCCTCGACGGCCCCACGCACGGCCGCCGCCTTCCGCTCATCCGGTACCGTGCAGATGATCGCCCGGCTCTGCATGATCTGGCGGACGCTCATCGAGATCGCCTGCCGGGGCACGTCGGCGAGCGTCGGGAACCAGCCTTCACCCTGTTGTTGACGGCGGCAGGCCTCGTCGAGCTCGACGACCAGGTACGGCTGGTCGGTGTCGAAATCGGCCGGCGGATCGTTGAACGCCAGGTGCCCGTTCTCGCCGATGCCCACAAACGCGACGTCGATCGGGTGTTGCTGGATGAGTTTGCCGACGCGGCGGCACTCGGCCTGCGGATCACCCTCACCGTCGAGATAGTGGAACTCGCGCAGCGGCAGCGGCAGCCGGCTGACAAACCGCTGCCAAAGGTAGCGGCGAAATGAGGCCGGATGGGTGATCGGCAGTCCAACGTATTCGTCGAGATGGAACCCGGTGACGCGGTGCCACGCCACGTCGGGCTCGGCCGCCAGCGAGGCCAGCATCTCGAACTGCGAAGCGCCGGTGGCGACAATGATATTGGCGGCACCGCTCTCGGCGATCGCTTCGCGAATCCGCTTCGCGCCGGCCGCCGCGGCCGCTTTGCCCAGCTGTGGCTTGTCGGGCATAATCGAGATGTTCATCGGTCACCTACTCACCTACTCACTCGTCCCGTCATGCATACTCCCCGTGGCTATGTCGATCTGCAAGTGAACGGATACGCAGATATCGATTTCAACGCCGATCGCCTCACCGCCGCGGACGTGGTCCGCGTGTGCCAGCGGCTGCGCGATGACGGCGTTGCCGGCATTTTGGCCACGGTGATCACTGCCGAATTGGACGTGATGTGTGCCCGGCTGGCCAACATCTGCTACTTGCACGATGCCGAGCCGGCGATCCGCGACATGATCTGGGGCATCCACATCGAGGGCCCTTTTCTCAATGAATCGCCCGGTTACATCGGCGCGCACCCGGCGGCGCACGCCCGCCCGGCCGACGTCGACACGATGAAGCGCCTGCTCGATGCTGCGGGCGGCCTGACGCGGATCGTGACGCTCGCGCCGGAACGGGACGCGGGTGCCCGGGTCACTCGCATGCTCGTGGACCAGGGTGTGCGCGTGTCGGCGGGGCACTGCGATCCGTCGCTCGACCAGTTGCGGGCCAGTATCGACGCCGGCCTGTCGCTCGTGACGCATTTGGGCAACGCCTGTCCGCAGATTTTGCCGCGGCACGATAACGTGATTCAGCGCGTGCTCAGTCTGTCCGACCGGCTACACATCGGCTTCATCGCCGACGGCATCCACGTGCCGTACGTTGCGCTGGGAAACTATTTGCGCGCGTGCGGTGTGGAGCGGGCGTTCATCGTCACCGACGCCGTATCGGGCGCCGGCCTGGGGCCGGGCGAGTATTGGTTGGGCAGTCGGCGGATCGTCGTGGATGAGAACCTGGCCACCTGGTCGGCCGACCGCAGCCAACTGGTCGGGTCGGCAGGCACGATGCGGCAATCGGCCGACAACCTTCGCCATTCGCTCGGTTTGTCCGACCGGCAAATCCGTACGCTGACGATGGCCAACCCGGCGAAGATCCTTGGAATCGCTTAGGTGGTTCAGACACGGCATCGTACCCGGATTTGCGCAAAAGGAACGCGGCGATCCGCGGAAGCGAGAGTTGGTGTCACAGAGGGATCGAAGGCCACCCGGCAGCCGGCAGGGACCTCGTGAAAACCACCGAGAAACCAGCGAGTATTGCTACGAGTTCGAATTCGGCGTTGGACCTGCTCGCCCCGCACCATCGCTGCCGACATTCTAGGGACGCTTTAAAATCTCGTGAATTTGACGATTTTCGCAGGAAAACGATTGACCTTCGCCCCCTGGATGGTTAGGCTCATTAGTACGAGAAGTTCGGCCCGGTGTTGCGACACCTTTTGGGGTGCCGCAGCGCTGCTGGCATGTGGAGGATTCATCTGGTCGCGCGTGTCGCCTCGAGGGGCGGCTAGCATCTGTGAGGAGTACGCTAATGATGAGAAATCAATTCGTCGCACCCGCGGTCCACAGATCGCTTGGCGTGTGCTTGGCTGTGGTGGGGATGCTGTCGTTGGGAGTTGGAACGGCATCGGCAATCGATGCCGATATTGTCAACGCGGCCGGTTTCGAAGTCGGGCTGCCTCCCAATGGTTTCACGACCACGTTCCTCGTCACGGGACAACTGGAAGGACAAGTGAATCCGCCAGGATTCGGGCAGATCATTTCTCCAGGACAATGGTTGCGGCCCTTGGGAACACAGACCGGCACGGGTGTGGTGCAAGCCGCGGTGGTGAAGGATGGCGCTCAAGCCGTGAGGATCGACCGCTTGGGAGACTCGCCGGATCGTTGGGGCATTCCTGTCAATAACCAGGGATACCCCGAGTATCCGGGTCCCAACGCCAACGGAGAGCCGCTCCAACCTTGCCTGTGCATCAACTGGGACATGCGCGTCGCTGGACCGGCGGGCGACCCGTTGACTGACTTTGGACCGTATTTTGGTGTCGAGGCCAATGACGACGACGTGAGCGGGCTCAGCTTGCTTGGCTCGCTCGGTGTCGATGCGACGACTGGCGAAGTGTTGTACCAGGCGCCCGGCAGTGGGGACCTGACAGCTGCTGGGCCCGTAACTGTATTCGGTACCTGGCACAACTACCAGATCAAGCTCGACTACAGCACGCACGCTTACACAATTTATTACGACAAAGCTCCGCTGGGCACGTTTGCATTTGTGGATGGTCCGGAAGATCAGTTCTCGGAAGCCAACATTGTTGCACTCGCTGCCAATGGCGCTCCTGCCGATTTGGCCAGGGCGGGAACGGCGTTTTTCGACAACTTTTTGGTTCGTGAGGGAGGTTGCATGGTGATCCCGGAACCGTCGACAGTGATGTTGGCGGCCTTGGGGTTGACCTTGGTGCCCTATGTTGCACGGCGGCGACGACGGGCCAGTGTTAGCCGCGGTTGAAATAGCTGGACAGCCATTACGAGTGGAATTAAACTTTAAGGCTGGTTGTAACAGGCGGCTCAATCAGCCTGGCAGCCGAAACGAAATTCTATGACAGTATCCAGGTTGCATTCAGTGTTGGTCGTCACGCTCGCCACGGCAGGCGCGTGGGAGGCCGCACATGCTCAAGACCTGCCAGTAGCCACGCGTGGCACGGTGAAGGTCCGGTCGCGCGTCTTCAATCCGTTTGAGGTCGGCCAGAGCCGTTTGGCAATCAGTCCGTTCGGGGTGTTCACCCTGACGTCTGGTTCGCCGTTTTCCCTGCCGACAGCCACTTCGGCTCCAGCAGCAGGCGGCGCCGAAGCGTCGGGAACGGACAGCCCAGTCGCGCTGACCACCGGCGAAACTGGTGGCAGCCTCGACGGTGGCATTGCGACGAATGCGGTCCGGCCGCCGTTCCGGCCGCCGACACGTAGTCCCTGGCGACCACCGCCACGGCCGCCGTTCTTCCCGCCGTGATCCGGCGCGTTGGAACGAAGTCCGATGGAAATTGCATAACGTGATTGGGCGGCCGTATCGGCCGCCCAATTGCTTTTGGCGGTGACTGCGTTCGCGAGCGTCAGCGGTCGACCATGAGCATGGCGAAAGCAAGGATTCCGACACGCGTCAGGTTGATGCCTGAACTGCGGAATCACCCTACGGCGCCACGATCGACAACGTTCCCGACGCGTCCTGGCGATCCAGCCAGCGGGCGAAGAAATTGGCCTGGAAGGTCTGCGTGAAGTACCGCGTCATCGCTTCTTGTGGCGATTCCTGCAGGATCAGGATGTCGGCGCCCTTGACGAGGATGTTCTCCCGCGGATCGCGGACTGCGTCGTTCAAATCGACGCGAATCACCAACTGGCCGCCGTTGGGAGTTTTGCGAACGATCGACACCAAACTTGGCGACGGGTTACCGACACCGGAGCCGGTGATGGCCCCGCTCAAGTTGCTGGAGTTGAGGCCGCCGTTGAGGAGCGGACCCTGGCCTTTGAGCACTGCCTCGACGATCGTCAGATCGTAATCGTTGGGAAGCGGCACTTCGTTCGCCGGCATCAATCCGCCCGTGTAGTAAAACTCGGGTTCGCGCCGTTTGACCATCACGATGTCGCCGTTTTCCAGAAGGACGTCTTCCGGTCGAATGTTGATGGGCTCACCCGGACGGACGCGCATGGGAATGCGGATGATTCCACGGCGGCCGTTGCCATTGCCGGCGCCATTGGCAGCGTAATTGTCCATCCCGCTTTCGTTCGCCATGTTTGGCCAGCACATGCCGGCGCCCATGGGATTGGAATTGGGGTCCCAGTTACCTTTCTGGATAATGATTTCCTGAGTCGACTCCAGTCCCGGCAATCCGCCGCTCCGCGTGAGGGCGTTGAGCACGTCGTTCTGATACGCCGCCAGCTCCAGGACCATGCCTTCGCCCTGGGTTCCTCCGCCGATCTGCGTCGTCGAGGTGCCCAGCCCGCGGAGCGACTCTGTTTGCAGAGAGAGCTGACGCTGCGACGAGTCGTCGCGCAGGATGAGCACGCTGATGTAGCGTGGCCGCATCAGCGTCACCACAATCCGGCGGTCCTGCGGGCGAAGGATCTCTCGTTTCTCGTAGGCCTTGGCGACCTCCTTTTCAGCGTCTTCGACCGACAATCCGGCCACTTTGATCGGATCGACATACGGCAGCGAGATCGTGCCGTCCTGGCGGACAGCGAATGGGTAGCCGATCGAGAGCGGCAGCTCCGGCGAGTCCGGGACATTGACCGGTGGGGGCGACTCGGCTTCGCCCAAAATGCCTTCGATGAAGATGCCCAGCGTGTCGCCCGCCGCCAGGATGTAGTGCTCAGGCGTTTTCTGGCGCAGCAGCGTCAGCGGAATCTGTTGAAACCCCTCGCGCGACTCGGCCAGGAGCTCGTCCGGCAACATGTGGACCGGCACACCGTTGGCAACCGGATTGGTGAGAGCTGCGCAGCCGGAGAGGAACGCGCAAAGTGTCGTCGCGGCGACGGCTAGGCGCGCCGCGCGGCGGACGGCGCGGGCCTCCAGGCAAAGCCAGTCGGTTCGATTCTGCTGGGCGTTCATAGTGCTGGGGCGTCGCATCGAACGAGGTTAATTGGAAGTGTTTTCGCGCGGCGCTTACCGCGCCAGAGGTTATCAACAGGGTGGTCAACGTGCCGTGGAAATAGGGATTGGCGGCGGACCCGACGACGTGGATCCCTGCAATTCGCCGGACGCCGGACGAATTCGAATGCTGCTCGTCTGGGGCTCGTTCGCGGCCGGTTTCGTGGTCGACGTGGCCGCGGTGAGGCGGATCGCAGACTGCGCATGTGTCGGCGAACGGTCGCCGACCAATTTTGCACGATTGGACGACGGCGGCGGTGCGATCGATCTCGGCGCTCGCGGCGGCTTCACCGCAATCAGCGGCCGTTCCATGATCCGCAGCGAACTGGACGTCGGCTCAGGCGTCGTTGGCTCGGGCGTTGCCTCGGCGCCTGGTTCATCCGTGGCATCGGGCGGCGTCGAAAGTGGCGCCGGTTCGATCTGGTCGATCGTCTCCCGCTCGGTGGTGGGAACGTCTGTTGGAACGTCGGCTGGACGGTCGTTAAGGATATTCGATTCGGCCGGCGGCTCCTCGCCGTCCGGCGGCGCCAGGTTGCGGGGCGTGGTTGGCGGCAGATTCCGCGGCGGCGGCGGAACGATCGGCCTGGTTTCCGGTGTTTCGTTTTCTGGCTCTTCCGCCGGCTGATCCATCGGCGGTTCGATCTCGCCCTCGGCCTCGATCGTGTTCGGCGGAAGCGACGGCGCAGGTTCAGGCGTCGGCAGGGGCTCGGTCGTCGGCCAATTGCCCTGGGCATCGAACCCACGGCCCTGCCAGATGTCGTCCCCGTAGCCGGCAGGCCCGCCAGGCTCCATCCCCAGGATCGACGAGCGGACAGTAGCCAGCGAGCGGTAGCCCCCGTCGCGGGCGACCTGCGCTCCGTGGCGGTAACCGGCGAACCAATCCTCGGCCCGCTGGTGCCCTTCCTCGGAACGGAAATCGACGTTCCACAGGTGGCGCGGCGGGACTGGCGGTGGCTCACCCGTGCCGCCGGCATAGACGTAGTCGACGAACCCGTCGCGGAAGCCAACGCCGTATTCTGCTCGACCCGCCAGCTCCGGACAGCCCTGCGACTCCTCGTACCACACCGCATCCGCCCAACTGCTGTACACGGCCAGGCTGCGACGCTTGTCCTTTTTCCAATAGAAAGCGTGCGGCTCGATGCTCATGGTCCGCCGCGCGAGCTCGCACACCGTGCAACCTGTGGACAGGAGGCACGCGATGGCAATCGCCCAGCGCAGGATGACAGCCGAACTCGTTCGCACGTTGATCGATGTGGAAATCGCGCGGGCACTCTCTCCCAGCGGCGATCCCGACCTCCATAGCGTCCCCCTTCAGACCGGTAGCCTTGCCAAAGAGTATCGGTTATGCCGAAGTAGCAGATTCAGTCGATTAGGCTGCCAGCGACGATTGTGCGGACTTTTCCGGCGGTTTGGCGCGTGTGGCGGAGGCGACGAGTGCCGGGAGAAATTTTAGTTATTCTTCGCAAATATCTCAGATTACCATCAACTGCCGAGGCGAGCGTGCGGGTGCCGCGTCCGGCGCCTGAGATCCATGGAACGTACGGACCGCCAAGCCTGCATTTCTCGCTGTGCCGAACGATTGCCAGACCGGCCTCAAAAGCGCACGTCCATTGAACCGACGGAGGGCAGTGCCACCCTGTCGCTACGTGAACGTATGAACACACAAGCGGCCGCGGCGAGCCTATCCTGAGGTCTGTTTAAGTCCGGTGAAGAATTGGCACACGACACGGCGGCACGGGTCTCGCGCCTCGGAATGCTTGCTGGATAAGCGCGTCACAAATATACTGGAATGCTGTGTCCCGTAGTCCCTCTGCCCGAATGGATGTCGGCCCTGGGCACCTTGAAGTTACACCAACGGCATTCTGATCTGGGCCCGCATGTTGAGCGCGACGCACACTTTTCGTCGTTTGGCAGGGGCGTCGAGTGCCCGGGCGTTCTGCGGTAGCCTGCTGCTACTTGGCCTGATGGCGTGGTTTGCGGCCGCCGCGGGCACGGTGGTTGACTCTCTCGGCTTCGAAGGTCCCGCGTTTACCTTGGGGCCGCTCGAGGGCCAGTCGGTGCTGAGTCCGGCCGCAGATCGGTGGAGCGTCGCCAGCCTCGGCGGATCGACTTCGGCAGTTGTGCAGAATTCGATCAAATTCTCCGGCAACCAGGCGGTCCTGGTTACGCGGACGGCGAACTCGGATAAGCGGTATGGTGTGCCGAACCGAACCGGGGTTCCATCTCAGCGATTTGTGATCATCGACTGGGACATGCGCGTCTCTCAGGCGACGACTTCGGGCGGCTTTGGGCCGTTTTTTGGCCTCGATACCTATGACGACACCGGCACTTTCAGCCAACTGGGTACGTTCGGGCTTGATGCCTCGACGGCTGAATTGCTGTACCAGTTGCCCGGCGGGAATATCGGCGTCGTGCCGGGAGCGACCGTCCCCTTCGATACCTGGCAACATTATCGAATGGTGTTGGACTATAGCAATGACACCTACCAGGGATACTTGAATGGCGTACTGCGATTGTCCTCGACGGGCTTCATCGACCCGGGACCGACCGTGAACGAGTTCACCGATGGTGATATCGCGGCATTTGCGGCTGGCGACGATTCGATTTCCCTCGGCCTGACGGCATCCGCGGTATTCGATAACTTTCTGATCCGCGACGGATTGCTGGGCGACTATGACATCGACGGAGACGTGGACACGGCGGACTACACCACGTGGCGAACGACATTCGGCACCGCGGTCAGTCCCGCCGGCAACAACGCCGACGGCAATAAGAACGGCGTCGTCGACGCGGCCGATTACGCCATCTGGCGCGACAACCTGGGGGCCACGCTGGCCGGCGGTGCGGGTTCGGGATCCGCGTTGTCGAGCGCCGTCGTTCCCGAGCCGGTGGGTGCGATCTTGTTGCTGTTAACCGTTCCGGCCTTTCTTTTTCGGGCTAATCGGCGGCGGGTAGGCTGAGAGTCGACGCCGTACAATCGCCCTACGCACGCTCGCCCGTCACCGATCGGCGGTAAAGGGCATTGGACTTGGCACCCGCGGATGGATTCCGGCAGTTGCCACAGCCGCGGGCAGCTCTGGTACAATTTGGCATCGATCCTGAGTCTTTCGGAGAATCGTCGTGAAACGAATTCCTATCACAGTTTGTGTGGCGGCGGGCCTCGCGGGGCTCGCGCTGCTGGCAACCAGTTGGGCAGGGAGACCTGAAATGTCGGATACCAAAGCGAACTCGGCGGCCGGGGCCAACAACAATCCGCAGTCGACCAGCGACGACAAGCTGGAGAAGGCGACGTTCGGCACCGGCTGCTTCTGGTGTACCGAAGCCGTGTTCGACCAACTGAAAGGCGTCCACACGGTGGTGTCGGGCTACAGCGGCGGAACGCAGCCCGATCCGACCTACGAGCAAATCTGTGGCGGATTGACCGGCCATGCCGAGGTCGTGCAGGTCACTTACGACCCGGCCGCCATTTCGTACGCCGACCTGCTCGAGGCCTTCTGGCAGACCCACGACCCGACGACGCTCAACCGGCAAGGCAACGACGTCGGCACGCAATACCGTTCGGCGATTTTCTATCACAACGACGAGCAGCGCAAGTCGGCCGAGCACTACAAGCAGAAGCTCAACGAATCGGGCGCCTTCCGCGCGCCGATCGTCACCGAGATTACACAGTACAAGAACTTCTACCCGGCCGAAAAGTATCACCAGGACTACTTCGCGCTGAATCCCACTCAGCCGTATTGCGCGACGATCATCCGACCCAAGCTGGACAAGTTCAAAAAGGCCTTCGCAGGTAAGCTTAAAAAAGCGTCGGAATCGACGGGCGCGGCGAAACCGTAGCCGTTTCGCCGCAATTCTAAGCTATTATTTGGAAGCCATTTGTAGAGGTTGTTCTGCTATGCCCACGCGCGCCCGAAAACGGTCGGCTGCTCGATCGGCGACCAGTACTACGGCGCACGACGCGGGCGTGCTTGCGGCCGAAGAGTTGCGGCTGCAGCAGACGAACGCCCGCACGGCCAACTGGCAACGGTGGGGGCCGTATCTGGCCGAGCGGCAGTGGGGCACGGTCCGCGAGGATTATTCCGAGGGCGGCGAGGCCTGGAACTATTTCCCGCACGACCACGCCCGCAGCCGAGCTTACCGCTGGGGCGAAGACGGCCTGCTGGGCATTTGCGATCGCCAATGCCGGCTATGTTTTGCGCTGGCGCTATGGAACGGCCGCGACCCGATCTTGAAGGAGCGGATGTTCGGCCTGACCGGCCCGGAAGGCAATCACGGCGAGGATTGCAAGGAGTGTTACTACTACCTCGATTCGACACCGACCCATTCGTACATGAAGGCGCTGTACAAGTACCCGCAGGCCGCATATCCGTACGGGCAGTTGGTGGCGGAGAACGGCCGTCGTGGTCGCAGCGAGCCGGAGTACGAACTGTCCGACACGGGCGTGTTCGACGAGAATCGTTATTTTGACGTGCAGGTCGAATACGCCAAAGCGTCCCCCGACGACCTATTGATCCGCATCACGGCCGCCAATCGTGGACCGGAGGTCGCGACGCTGCACGTGTTGCCGACCTTGTGGTTTCGCAATACGTGGTCGTGGGGCTGTACGCACGAGGGTTGCGAAGTGAAGCCGCGGCTGCAGGCCGACGGCGAGCGGAGCGTTCTCGCGCGGCACAATTCGCTGGGCGCGTTTCGCCTGCTGGTCGACGACGCACACATGACCGCCTCGCGCCGGGGCGGTTCGCCATCCGATGTGCCGCCAACGCTCCTCTTCACGGACAACGAAACCAACCTCGAACGGCTGCATGGCAGCTCGAATGCCGGCCGCTACGTCAAAGATGCGTTCGACGATTACGTCGTGCACGGCCGGCGGGAGGCCGTGAATCCGCAGCACGTCGGCACCAAAACGGCGGCGCACTTCGCGCTCACCATTCCGGCCGGCGGCGAGGCCGTGGTGCGGCTGCGGCTCGTGGCGGAAGATCGGTCGCCAGCCCGGCCGTTTGACCAGACGTTCGACGACGTGTTTGACCGCCGGATCCAGGAAGCGGACGATTTCTACGCAGATCGCATCCCGGCCGGCTCGAGCCCCGCGGCCGACGACCAGCGGCGCGTTGCCCGGCAGGCCTACGCCGGGTTGCTATGGAGCAAACAGTTCTATCACCTGGTCGTCAAGAATTGGCTGGAGGGCGATCCGGAGCAGCCGCCGCCACCCGATTCCCGCCGGCACGGCCGCAACCACGATTGGCCCCACCTGTTCAATCGCGACATCATCTCGATGCCCGACAAATGGGAATACCCGTGGTACGCGGCGTGGGACCTGGCGTTTCACATGATCCCGATGGCCAAGGTGGACCCCGAGTTTGCCAAGGGACAATTGGAGTTGTTTCTCCGTGAATGGTACATGCACCCCAACGGCCAGATCCCGGCCTACGAATTCGCGTTCTCCGACGTGAATCCGCCGGTGCACGCCTGGGCCTGCTGGCGGGTCTACAAGATGACCGGACCCCGCGGCGGACGCGATCGCCGGTTCCTGGCCAGCGTGTTTACGAAGCTGTTGATCAACTTTACCTGGTGGGTCAATCGCAAGGACGTTTCGGGCAATCATCTGTTCTCAGGCGGGTTCCTGGGCCTCGATAACATCGGCCTGTTCGACCGTTCGCAGCCGCTGCCCGGCGGCGGACACATCGAGCAGGCCGACGGCACCGCCTGGATGGCGTTCTACTGCGCGACAATGCTCTCGATGGCCCTGGAACTGGCCAAGGAGGATCCGACCTACGAGGACATCGCCTCGAAGTTCTTCGAGCACTTCATTCACATCGCCGACGCGATGAACACGCTCGGCGGCAGCGGGCTGTGGAACGACGCCGACGGCTTTTACTACGACCAGCTTCGCGCGGGCGGCGCCACCGTGCCGCTGGGCATCCGCTCGATTGTCGGCGTGATTCCGCTGTTTGCCGTGGAAGTGCTGGAGGGCGATGCGATCGAGCGGCTGTCCGGGTTTCGCAAGCGGATGGAGTGGTTTCTGCGGCATCGGCCTGACCTGGCCCGCCACATCGCCTATTGCGAGTGCGCCGGGGAGGACGGCTACAATCACGCGCCGCACCGCTTGCTCGGCATCCCCTCGCGCGAGCGGTTGATCCGCGTGTTGCGCTACGTGCTCGACGAGGCCGAATTCCTGTCGCCCTACGGCGTGCGGGCGTTGTCTCGCTTCCATGACGAGCGTCCGTACACAATGTGGTGCGACGGCCAGGAGCACTGCGTCCGTTACGTCGCCGGCGAGTCGGACAGCGGCCTGTTCGGCGGCAACTCGAATTGGCGCGGCCCGATCTGGTTCCCCGTGAATTATCTCTTGATCGAGTCGCTCGAGCGGTACCATCACTTCTACGGCGACCACCTGCAGGTGGAGTGCCCGCACGGTTCGGGCAAGATGGTGAACCTGAAGCAGGTAGCCAGCGAGCTACGCCGGCGGCTGGCGTCAATTTTCTTGCCGAATGCATCCGGCCGGCGACCCTGCCACGGCCACGACGACCGCTACGCGACCGACCCGCACTCGCGCGACCTGGTGCTGTTCTACGAGTATTTCCACGGCGACACGGGCCGCGGAATCGGCGCCAGCCATCAGACCGGCTGGACGTCCCTCGTGGCCCCGCTGCTCCGCGAACTTGCTTAGCTGATGCTACTTGGGATTGGGTGGCATGCTCTCGCCGCGACGGCGGCGTGAGCATGTTTCCGAATCGTCACCACATGCTTACGCGGCTGCGCCGCGAAAGCATGTCACCCGTCGCTAAGGCGCACGCCCCTGCGCCATCAGATACGCAAACAGATCGGCCACATCGGCGACCGACAGGTCCTTCTCCAGTCCGACGGGCATCAAGGAAATCCCCGAGTCCTCGAGCTGATCCAGCGTGTTGCGCAGCAGAGTATGCTCCTTGCCTTGCTGCTCGATGAGCGTGATGCTGGTCGACGTTTCATTCTCCAGAATGCCCGTGTACGTCTGGCCTTCGTCGGTGATCGCGAGATACGAGTGATACCGCTCGTCGATCGTGCGGTTCGGATCGAACACGGCCTCCAGCAGCGACGCGGTCGTGCGCGTGGTGAGCGCGGCCAGATCAGGCCCCACGGTTGAACCTTGCTCCTCCAGACGGTGGCAGCTCGCGCAGTGCTTCCCAAATAGCTCGCGCCCGTGCGCGGCGTTACCGGCCAGGCGGTCGACACCGGCGTACGAATCAATCACCTTCTGACGGTTGGCGTCGATTGCGCCGGCGAATGCCGCAACGGCCGCGGCGCGAATGTCCGCATTGGCGTGCGCCAGGAGCCGCTGTCGCCGCGTGGCGTCGATGTAACCGGGCTTCACGTTGCCCGATTTGACGGCAACCACAAGCTGCGGCAGTAAGTCGTCGCGACCGAAGAACACTTCGAGCACCTGCGAGCGGAGCGTCGGCGTGTAGCTGCTCCAATTCGCCAAAAGAGTCTCGCCAGTCTGCGGCCCGCGCATACCGACCAACAAATTCAGCGCGGCCTGCTGCACCCCGGGTGAGCTCTGCGGGCCGAGCAACTCGCCCAAATTGCGGGACAAATTCTTTTCGCCGGGAGCCGCGATCACTAAGATTCGGACAGCGGCCAATTTTGCGTGGCCATCGGCGTCGGACTCCAGCAACACCTCTCGCGCCGCGGCGACGACTCGCCCAAGATCGGATCTGGGGTCGTCGGCCGTCGCGGCGAGCTGTGTCCGTTGCCCGGCATCCAGCGCGTCGAACAAATTGGCGAGCCCAATCAACTGGGCTGCGGACAAGCCGTCGCCGCTCGGCCGGCTCATCGCGGCAAAAGCGTCCCGAAAACACGACTCATCACCAATCTTCGTCGCGATTGTGATGACCGCGTCCTGCAACTGAAGTGGCAGGGCACTGTTGTTCGCCCGCGACAGCAATCGCTGCACCATCTGGGCGGCGTTCTGCCGGTTGACGCTGCTCAAAACGGCCGTGAGCAAATACGGTTCTTGAAAATGCTTCCGTGCCAATCGGGTGAGTGCCGCAGTCGCGCGAGCGTCCGTCCACATCCCCAGCGAATAGGCTAGCTGCAGCTGAACTTGCGGGTCCGCATCGTTCGTCAGCGATGCCCACGCCTCGCCGACCGCCGGCGACTTGTTGACCAGCGACTCGCTGATCCGAATCGCGTGGCGGCGGACGCCGGCTTCCGCATCGCTCAGCGCGCTTAGCGCAGTTTCCTCGCGCACGGCGTCCAGTCCCGCCAAAGTGCACAGGGCCTGCAAGCGAGTTTCAGCCAGCATCGCTTCGGCAGCGAGCTTCTCCAGCCCCAGCACAGCCGCGGAATCGCCGCGCGCCACCAGCATCTGCTGAGCAAGATCGCGCTGCGGCCCATTGGGCGAATCGAGCGCCGCGACCAGCCCTGCCGTGTCGAGCTGGTCCAATCGCACGACTGGCCGCGGCGGCTCGTTCCTCGGCCGCACACGATAAATCCGCCCCGCCCCGCGCCCGGCCATGGGGTCGACCTCCGCGAGCGTTTCCGCCGGGATGAACCGCGGATGCTCAATCACGTAGCGACACATGTCGACCACCCACAGGCAGCCGTCGAGCCCGGTGCGCACCTGCACGGGCCGGAACCAGTTGTCGGTCGAAGCCAGAAACTCGCGTTGCGATTCGTCCTGGCCGCGACTGCCCGCAAACGTGACGCCGCGCGGCGTGAGCACCAGCCGGTGCACCAGTTGATTGACCGGCTCGGCAACAAACGCGTTGCCGCGGAACTCCGATCCCAACAACTCGTCGCGATAAATCTCCAAGCCGCATGCCGACGTCGGCCTGCCCGGCACTCCCGATAGCTGGAACAGCACCGGCTTGCCGACTGGGAAAAGCCGATTCGGATCGGCCCCCGCCGGCACGAACACCTCGCTGGTTGGCGGCAAGACGTGTGGATTGCGGGCCAGATAGTGGTCGACCGTCGGATAGTGTTTGCAAAGCGTGCCGTTCTCACAGCCGAACCAGTTTCCCCGGTCGTCGCGCGCGCGGCCTTGCTGCGTCTTGCCCGTCACCGGCTCAAACTGGCCGGTCTCCGGCTGGAACCGAAAATCGCGGCTGCCGAGTTTAATCTCCTGGCCGCTAAAGCTGCTGATGTCGCCGCCGAACAGGCCGCACGAGCCATAGAGCCAGTTATCGAGGCCCCACCGCAAGCTGTTCACGCGGGCCTGCGCATTGTGAGTCGCAAAACCAGTCAGCAGCACCTTGCGTACGTCGACCCGGCCGTCGCCGTCCGAATCTGCAAGGTAAATCACGTCCGGCGCATCGCATACGATCACGCCCCGGCCCCACACCTTGACATCGGTCGGAAACCGCAGCCCGCCGGCAAACACGGTCGCGTCGTCGAATTGCCCGTCCGCGTCGCGGTCCGTCAACACCTTCACGTTGCCCGACTGCTCAAATTTGTCGTTCACGTCATGCGAGTAATCGGTCATCTCGGCGACCCACAGTCGGCCGTCGGGACCAAAATCGATCGCCACCGGCGACGCCACCAGCGGCTCGGCCGCCATCAGTTCGACGACGAACTCGTCGCCCACGCGAATCGCCCGCAGCGCATCGGCCGGCGGCGTCGGCCGCAATTGTGCTTGCTTCTTCGCGTCAGCGCGGTGAAATTGGCGCGGAACCTGATAACGCACTTCCGCGATGATCTTCTCTTCCAATCCGGGCGCGAGCGTCGATGGCAGCGCAAAATACACAATCTCCGCCCCGCCTCCGTAGCCGCCTTCGACGAGCAGCCGCTCCGACGGCACGTAGCAACAGAAGTCATTCGAGTAACCGTTGATCCACACCCGCGCCGTGTCAAGCTCCCGCTTGAGGCGCAGCGAATAGTCGGCGCACACTTCGCCGGCCAGGAATACCATGGAGAGCGAATCGCCGAATGACCACGTCTGAATCGGGTAATCAATTGCTTCCTGCAGCGGTTCGCCCCGATCGAGCTTCGACAGTTGATACTTCGCGTTGTAACCGGCCGCACCGTCCTTCGCCGCCAAGGCAGCCAACTCTTCGCGGCTGGGCAATGGTTTGAGCGGCAGATCGACATGCCGCAGCGTCGCGCTGATGGCTCCATTGATCCGCTGGCACGGTCCGGCGAGCAGTCGCTCGACCTCGTCGGCGATTTCGTCGCCATGTTCAGCGGCGGCGGCCACGTTGTCGCCGACCACGCCCGATGTCGGATTCGCATCCGATCCGCAGCCGATCGACACCAGCGCCACGCAACCCGGATGCTTCCGCTGAATCGCCGCCTGAGCGAACCCGGCCCAATCGCCGCTGATCTTGTTATTCGATAGCGTCACACAGTGGCACGCATAGCTGACGTAGATCGCGCGAATTGCGTCACCCTCGGCCGAGCGCACCACCAGCATCGGCAGGTCGTGATCCACCGGCCCATCCGGCTTGCGGCGATTCTTCGCAAACCTCACCTTGCCCACGGCCCATTCCAGCCGCGCCGCCCGCCGATCGGCCAGTGCCGCCAGGGCCACCTTTTCCAGCGCGTCGGTCAGCTCGGCCGTGTAGAGGTCGATGTGCGCCTGGTGCTCGGGCGGAATCGGCGTGCTGAAGATCGTGTCGCTCGCTCCGTTGACCTTTGGCGTCGTGTGCGAATGTGTAAACGTGACGGCCAGCCGCCGGCGCTCGATGCCGGCCCGCGCCTTCAACCGGCGGGCGACTTCCTCGACCATCGACAGCCGCAGCCCGAGACTGTCGACCGTGACAAGCACCAGCGGCTTCTCCGCGTCGGTGCCGATCGCAATCGCCTTGGCCCAAATCGGCTGCGTGACGCCTTCCGATTCGGTGCGGCGCGATCCAAACCCATTCAGACGAATCGGGTAATCGGGCGTGATATCGACCGCGGCCACGCCGATCGAGTAGGGCGCTTCGTTTGCCGGCGCCTCACCTCCCATTGCTGCCGCGGCCATGAATGGGGGCAGCCACAGCCAATGACGAATTGTCCGCCAGACTCGATTCATGCCCCCATCATAGCCCGTTGGGTCGCACCGCGACTCTCACATTTGCCGCCAAAGTCAGCACGAAATGCGCACTTGGAATGGCAATTTCGGGCCGATATCTGCGACCGGACCACGGTGATCGACTGGACCGTCGCGCCGAACCTACGCGCGGCAGGACTGGTAAACCGGTTTGTGTTGGGCGGCGCCGGTCTTATAATGTGGCTTGCGGCGGATTCACTTTTCCGAGCTTTTGGACCGGCTGTTTGGCCAGGGCTTTCCATGACTTGGCAGGTTCTGCGAACGTATCTCGCGGTTCCGCTTCTGCTTTCGACAGTTTGCGGCGCCGGAACGTGCTGGTCGCAGGACGAGTCGGTGGTCGTGCGGGAGTTCGTCGGCCAATACTGCCTCGAATGTCACGACACGGCCACGAAAACAGCCGGCCTCTCGCTGGAAGCCCTGAGTGAGGTGGCCGTCGATCGCAACTCCGACGCTTGGGAGCGTGTCGACAGACGGTTGCGGGTGCGGCAGATGCCGCCGCCCGACGCGACGCGGCCCGACGACGGCGAGTACCAGGCGATGCTCGCGTCGCTGGAGGCGCAACTGGACGCCGCCGCGGCCGGCAATCCCCATCCGGGCCGCACCGAGACGTTCCGGCGGCTCAATCGCATCGAATATAAGAATGCAATTCGCGACCTATTGAACCTGGACGTCGACGTCGCCGCGTTGCTCCCAGCCGACGAGGCCAGCCATGGGTTCGACAACGTCACCGTCAGCGTGCTCACGCCGACGTTGGTGAATCGTTACATCGCGGCCGCCGAGCACATCAGCCGCCTCGCGCTGGGTGGTGCCGAAAAATCGCCCAGCGGCACGACGATCCGCCTGCGGCCCGACTTTACCCAGGAGCAGCACGTCGATGGTTTGCCGCTCGGCACCCGCGGCGGCACGCGGTTCGAGCACGAATTCCCCCGCGACGGAACCTACGAGATCGACGTGCGGCTGATGCGCGACCGCAACGAGCACGTCGAGGGCCTCGACAAGCCGCACGAGTTGGAAATCCTGATCGACCGCGAACGCGAGCAGCTTCTCACCATCGATCCGCCCCAGGACGAGTCCGGCCATCTCACGGCCGATGCACATCTCAAATTGCGGACCGAGGTCACGGCCGGTCCTCATGAAGTCGGCGTGACGTTTGTGAAGCAGTCGTCGTCGCTCCTGGAAACCAAGCGGCAGCCATTCAATGCCCATTTCAACATGCACCGCCACCCCCGGCTCTCGCCGGCGGTTTACCAGGTCAGCATCACCGGCCCGTTTGAATCGAGCAGGCCGGGCGACACACCCAGCCGCCGGCGGATTCTCATCGCGACGCCCGAGAGCGCGGACGATGAAGACGAATGTGCCCGGCAGATTCTCGCCGCGCTCGCCCGTCGCGCGTATCGGCGGCCAATCGACAACGACGACCTGCGAAAGCCGCTGGAATTCTACCGCACCGCGCGACGCAACGCCGATTTCGAGGCCGGCATCGAGGCCGCTTTAAGCTCCATCCTGGTCAATCCGAACTTCCTGTTCCGCGTCGAACGCGATCCGCCCGGGATCGCGTCGCAAACCGCCTACCGAATAGGCGACTTCGAGCTGGCGTCGCGCCTATCGTTCTTTCTGTGGAGCAGCATCCCCGACGACGAATTGCTCGACGTCGCAGCCCGCGGCGAGCTGAGCCAGCCTGATGTCCTCGAGCGGCAGGTGCGGCGGATGTTGGCCGACGAGCGTGCCCAATCGCTCTCTACCAACTTCGCCGGCCAGTGGCTCTACCTGCGAAATCTGGAGTCGATTACGCCCGACCTCCGCTTGTTTCCCGACTTCGACGACAATCTGCGACAGGCGATGCGCCGAGAGACGGAGCTGTTCTTCGACAACATTCGCCGGGAAGACCGCAGCGTACTCGATTTTATCGACGCCGACTACACCTTCCTCAACGAGCGGCTCGCCGAGCACTATCGCATTCCGCACATCTACGGCAGCGAATTTCGCCGCGTCGAGCTGGCGCCGGAAACGCATCGCGGCGGACTCTTGCGCCAGGGCAGCATCCTGACGGTCACCTCGTATGCCACACGCACAACCCCAGTGATCCGCGGCAACTGGGTTCTCAAAAACCTGGTCGGTCTCGCGCCACCGCCACCGCCGCCAAACGTGCCGGTGCTGGCGGACAACACCGTGTCGGCCGCGCTGCCGATCCGCGAGCGGCTGGCCCAGCATCGGGCCGACCCGTCGTGTGCCGTCTGCCACGACCTGATGGACCCGGTCGGTTTTGCCCTGGAAAACTTCGACGCCGTCGGCCGCTGGCGCGATTTGGACTCCGGCCGCCCCGTGGATGCCGCCGGCGGACTGCCGGACGGCAGCCAATTTACCGGCGTCGACGGCCTGGAGCAGGGACTGCTCAAGCATCCGGACGTGTTTGCTGGTACATTGACGGAACGCCTGCTGACGTTCGCACTGGGTCGCGGCGTGGAATCGTACGATGCGCCCGCGGTCCGGCAGATCGTCCGCCAGGCGGCTGCCGACGACTATCGCTTCTCGTCGATCATCCTTGGGATCACCCACAGCACTCCCTTTACGATGCGAGCTTCGCCATGATCATCACGAAGAAGGCACTTCCGCGTCGGACGTTCTTGCGCGGGATCGGCGTCACTTTCGCGCTGCCGCTCTTGGACGCGATGGCGCCCGCCCTCACCGCCATCGCCGGCACGCCGGCCAGCCCACAACGTCTCCGCCGACTTGGCTACGTATACATGCCGATGGGGTGCGACATCACGCGATGGGCGCCGCCCGGCGACAAAGTGCTGGACCAATTATCACCGACCCTCAGCCCGCTCGAGCCGGTGAAACAGCACATCACCGTGGTTTCCAACCTGGAACTGCGGAACGCCTACCCGGGCACGCACGCCACGTCGAACTCCAGCTTCTTGAGCGCCGCGAAGGCCAAGCGGACCGAGAGCACCGACTATTACCTGGGCACCACGGCCGATCAAATCGCCGCCCAGCAGATCGGCCAGGAGACGCAGCTGCCGTCGCTTGAAATGTCGATGGACCTGCTTTCGACCGTCGGTCAATGCGACAACGGCTATGCCTGCGTCTACCAGAACAATCTCTCGTGGTCGTCGCCGACGACTCCACTATCCGCCGAGGCCCACCCCCGCCTGGTTTTCGAGACTCTTTTCGGCGAGGGCGGCACGCCCGCCGACCGCCGCGCGGCGCTGCGGGCCAAGGCCAGCCTGTTGGATTCCGTGACCGAAGAAATCACGCGCCTGCAGAACACGCTCGGCCCGAGCGACCGTCAGCGCGTCAGCCAATATCTCGACGCAGTGCGCGAAGTCGAACGCCGCATCCAGCTCGCCGAGTCGACTGCCAAGGAAAACCCGCTGCCCGACTTGGATCGGCCCGTTGGCGTCCCGGCCGCCTATGCCGATCATGCCCGGCTGATGTTCGACCTCCAAATCCTCGCGCTGCAGGGCGACATCACCCGCGTCATCACCTTCCAGCTCGCGCGCGAAACCAGCAATCGCACTTATCCGGAAATCGGCGTTTCCGATCCGCATCACCCGCTCACCCACCACGGCAACGATCCCGCAAAAATAGCCAAGGTCGCCAAGATCAACCAGTTCCACGTCTCGCTATTCGCCGACTTCCTCAAGAAGATGGCGGCCACACCTGAAGGCGATGGCTCGCTGCTCGACCACTCGCTCTACCTCTACGGCAGCGGTATGGGCAATCCGAACGTCCACGATCACCAGAATCTGCCGATCCTGGTGGCGGGCGGCGCGGCCGGAAACATGCGCGGCGGCCGCATCCTCCGTTTCGACAAGCTGACGCCACTCGCGAACCTGCATTTGACACTATTAAACAAAGTCGGCGTGCGGATCGATTCCTTCGCGGACAGCCGGGGTCAAATCGACGGACTGTTCGAGGTTTAGCGCTCGGGGTGGCTGGGGCAACGCCCCAGGGTTTCCGCCATGAAGTTCACCATTATCGTTGTGTCGATGGGAGTCGTGTGGTTTGCCGGCGACCGCGCTGTGGCAGCAAAACCCGCCGCGCCGTTGGCCGACGCCGCAGAGCGATCCGACTCGAAGGCCGTGCAGACGCTTTTGGCGCAGCACTGCGATGCGAACGCCAGCCAGGCCGACGGCATGACCGCGCTGCATTGGGCCGCTTTCCACGACGATTCCCGCATGGCCGCCGCGCTCGTCGCCGTCGGCGCCGACGTCCAGGCGGTCAATCGCTACGGGGTCGCGCCGCTTTCGATCGCCTGCATGACCGGCAGCGAGCCGATCGTCGAGCTGCTGCTCGCCGCCGGCGCCGATCCAAACACAACGCTTCGCGGCGGCGAAACCGCGCTGATGACGGCCGCCCGCACCGGACGCATTGAGCCCGTTCAGTTTTTACTTGCGCACGGTGCGGACGTTAATGCAAAGGAAACGAATGAGCAAACGGCCCTGATGTGGGCCGCGGCCGAGGGACACGCCGACGTGGTGCGATTTCTCATCAAAGCCGGCGCCGATTTTCGCACGCCGCTCGATTCCGGATTCACGCCGCTGTTGTTCGCCGTGCGCGAGGGCCGGGCCGAGGTCGTGAAGGCGTTGCTTGTGGCCGGCGCCGACGTGAATCAGACCACGCGGCCGAAACGTGCGCCTCCTGCCGGCCCAAGCCGGGGCGTCAGTCCGCTCATCATGGCCGTCGAAAACGGACACTTCGAGCTGGCTGCCGCGCTGTTGGAAGCTGGCGCCGACGCAAATAATCAGCGCAGCGGCTTCACCGCGCTGCATGTCATCACCTGGGTCCGCAAGCCCGACTCCGGCGACGACAACGGTCAGCCGCCGCCGGACGGGTCCGGCAATCTCACCAGCCTCGACATGGTCCGACGCCTGGTCGAGCACGGTGCCGACGTGAACGCGCGACTCCGACGGGGCGAATCCGGCACCGGTAAACTCACCCGACGCGGTGCCACGCCCTTTCTCCTAGCCGCCGACACGGCCGACGTCCCGCTGATGCGCCTACTCATCGAGTTGGGTGCCGATCCATCGATCCCCAATGCCGAACATTCCACTCCCCTGATGGCGGCCGCGGGACTCGGTACGCTCGCCCCCGGAGAAGAGGCCGGCACCGAAGAGGAGGCCCTCGAAGCGGCCCAGCTCGCGCTCGACCTCGGCGCCGACATCAACGCGGCTGACGACAATGGCGACACGGCAATGCACGGCGCCGCCTACAAGAGCCTGCCGAAGATGGTCCAGTTCCTCGCCGATCACGGCGCAAATCCCGAGGTGTGGAACCACAAGAACAAACACGGCTGGACGCCGCTGTTGATCGCCCAAGGGCACCGCCCCGGCAACTTCAAGCCCTCGCACGACACGATCGACGCACTGTATCGCGTGCTGCCGGAGCTCAAGGATTCAAACGTCGAGCCGCCGAAACCAAAGATCGGCTACTGAAGTGAATCCTAGCGTGGCATGCTTTCCCGCACCGCGGGTAAGCATGTGCCCGTTGATCCCTTTCAAAGATGCCTATCCAAAAACGCCTTCACGATCGCCACCCGCCGCGCGTCGAAGAACTCGTCTCCGCCGTGGCCCGCACCGTGGACGACCTCAAGCTGCACCGGCCGCTTCGCCTCTTCGTATCGCCCCATCAACTCGTGCGATTGGTTGATCGGAACTTGCGGGTCCTGGTCGCCGTGAATCATGAGTAGCGGCGGGTCGGCGGCGTCGACGTGAAACACCGGGCTCGCCAGCCTGGCCAGTTCGGGTTTATCGGCCGGCTGTCCGCGCAGCAAGAGTTCGAGCGCGGGAATCCGCACGCCCAATCCGTGCGGCGTCGACTGGTCGAGAATCGTCGTCAGATTCGTCGGCCCGAAAAAATCGACAATCGCCTGCACGTCGGACGATTGATTCAGATGCTCGCCCACGTCGCCTTCCAACTCACGCTCCCCGTTCGCGACGCCCACGAGCGCCGCCAGGTGCCCGCCCGCCGAAGATCCGGCCACCGCGATCCGCCGTGCGTCAACTCGCAAGCGTTCCTGGCCGGACCGCAGGAAACGAATCGCCGCCTTCGCATCGTGCACCTGCGCCGGAAACGGTGCCACCGGCGTGAGCCGATAATCGACGCTCGCCACCGCGTATCCCTGTTCCACCAGCAATTTCAGCGGCATGTCGCTCCGCGACCCGATCCGCCACGCCCCGCCGTGGACCCAAACAACCAGTTTCGGTTTGTCGACACTCGCCGGCAAGTCGGCCGGCAGATAGAGATCGAGACATAGCCGCGTCTCGCCGATCCGCGCGTATTCCACATCCTTGATAACCGGCGGCTTCTCGCTCGCCGCCGCATCCGCGGCACCCAGCGCGAGCGCCAAGCAGCAGCCAAAAATCGGCAATTCGCAGCAGCAGCGAGCAATCACATTTCTGCTCCTCACGAACCAGCGCCTGCCGGACCAGCGCAAAGAAATCGCTAAGCCGTTCGAGGCGAATGGCTTAGCGCGTCCACAGGTTTCGATTGAACAATTCAAGCGGAGAGGACAGGATTCGAACCTGCGGAAGGGTTTGACCCCTTCACCGATTTAGCAAACCGGCGCATTCGACCACTCTGCCACCTCTCCAGGGACGACGGCACTCGCGTGGCGAAGTCGAATACTTATTCTACGCTCGGCCGCGTCCGCCGCAAGTCCGGCTGTGGCCGCTAGGCTGCGGCTTTGATCCGCATCTTGTAGAACGATCGCCACACAAACACGAGTGCCGCGGCAAACAGTATCGCCCCGCAGATAAGCCGGGCTTGGGTCGGCATTTCAATCGCCAGTTCCACGGCCAGGAGGCCGAACAGCGTCGTAAACTTGATGATCGGGTTGATGGCCACGGAGGATGTGTCCTTGAACGGATCGCCCACGGTGTCGCCCACGACCGTGGCCTCGTGCAGCGGCGTGCCCTTCTCGCGCAGATTCACTTCGACGATTTTCTTCGCGTTGTCCCAGGCGCCGCCCGCGTTGGCCATGAAAATGGCCTGGTACAATCCGGTGATGGCGATCGAGATCAAATAGCCGATGAAGAAATAGGAGTCCAGGCAGGCGAACGCGAGCGTGATCAGGAACACCGACAGGAAGATATTGATCATGCCGCTCTGCGCGTACTGTGTGCAAATCTCGACGACCCGCGTGCTGTCTTCGCGCGAGGCGCTTTTCGCGTCGTCATCCAGGCGAATGTTGGCTTTAATAAACTCGACCGCGCGGTAGGCGCCGGCCACCACGGCCTGCGTCGACGCGCCGGTGAACCAATAAATCACCGCTCCGCCCGTAATGAGTCCCAACAGGAACGGCGGGTGCAGCAACGACAGGTTTTCCTTCGCCGCCGCGTTCGTCAGACCGTCGGTCAATACCATGATGATCGAGAATACGAGCGTCGTCGCGCCCACCACGGCGGTGCCGATCAACACCGGCTTGGCCGTGGCCTTGAACGTGTTTCCCGCCCCGTCGTTTTCCTCCAGCAGACGCTTGCCCTGGACGAAATCGGGCGAGAATCCGAATTCGCGCTGAATCTCCTGCGGTGCGCTCGGCGACTCCGCGACCTCCGACAGCTCGAAAATCGACTGCGCGTTGTCGGCGACCGGGCCATACGAGTCGACGGCGATGGTCACCGGCCCCATGCCCAGAAATCCGAACGCGACCAGCCCGAACGCAAACACGGCCGGCGCGATCATGATGCCGCCCAGTCCCAGCGTGCTCACGCCGTACGCGATTCCCATCAACCCGACAATGGCCAAACCCATCCAAAACGCGCTGAAATTCCCGGCCGTCAGGCCGGACAGAATGTTGAGCGACGCACCGCCTTCTCGCGATGCTGCGACCACTTCGCTCACGTGGCCCGAGTTCGTGGACGTGAAAATCTTGACGAGCTCCGGGATGATCGCCCCGGCCAGCGTGCCGCAGGAAATGATCGTCGCCAGTTTCCACCACAAGGTGTCGTTGCCGCCGATGTCGGGAATCAACAGCCACGACGTGAGGTACGTGACGCCGATCGAAATGAACGACGTGAGCCACACCAGCCACGTGAGCGGGCTTTCGAAATCCATCTCCGCCGCATCCAGGTATTTACCGCGGGCCCGCCCTTCGTTCACGGCGTATGCCGCAATGCTCGTGACAATCATCATCACGCGCATCACGAAGATCCAGACCAAGAGCTGCACCTGGATCGGTGCGGCCTGGGCGTTCGCCGCGTCGACCTGCGCCGGACTGGCCGCTTCCATGCTTACGTTTGGCGGCAGAAACTTCGGCCCAATGGCCAGCATGATGAACACAATCAGCGCCACGCCGGTCACGCCATACGTCTCAAATCCGTCGGCCGTCGGCCCGACCGAGTCGCCCGCGTTGTCGCCTGTGCAGTCGGCGATGACGCCCGGATTCCGCGCATCGTCCTCTTTGATATTGAACACGATCTTCATCAGGTCGGCGCCGATATCGGCAATCTTCGTGAAGATGCCGCCGGCGATCCGCAGTGCCGCCGCCCCCAGCGATTCGCCAATCGCAAACCCGATGAAGCACGCCCCGGCCAGGTCGGGCGGAATGAACAGCAGGATCGCCAACATGATCGCCAGCTCGACGCTGATCAGGAGCGTGCCGATGCTGATGCCGGCCTGCAAGGGTATCGCATAAATCGGATACGGCTTCCCCGCCAGGCTGGCAAACGCCGCCCGCGAGTTGGCATACGTGTTGATGCGGATGCCGAACCAGGCGACGCCGTAACTCCCCAGGATGCCCACGATGCTGAAGCCGACGATGATGGCCACCCGCAGCGGCTCCATGCCCCGCAGCCAGCCGAAATAGATCACCATCACGGCGCCAATGAACAATTCCAACAGCGCCAGGAATTTGCCCTGCTGCAACAGGTACGCCTTGCACGTCTCGTAGATCAATTCCGAGATATCGCGCATCGACTGGTGCACCGGCAGGTTGCGCAGGTGATAGAACATCACCAGACCGAATGCGATGCCCAGCCCCGACACGACCAGGCCGGCCAAGAGCAGCGTGTGGCCGCTCATGCCGTAAAAGTCGTGAATCGCCACGTCACTCAGATCGGGCAGGACGAGTTCCGCTTCGCTGGCCGCGACAGAAGATGCTGACAACAACACGCATAGCGCCGACGCGCCGGAGAGAATGAGAGAACGCATGACGAACGACCCGACCTCCACAAAGCGCGTGCCCGAAAATCGCAGGATAAATGGGTGGGATGAATTGGCTCGCACGGACGCGAAGCTTGCAGCAGCGCCTTCCGCCCGCCACCGGCCGCGACGCAAAGCATTAGAGATGGACAACTTGCGGCATCTTCAAGCCACGCCGTCAGCCAAGTTCAGACAAATCTAGCACACCGGGAGAAGTGAGACTACCACCATTTTCTCAGGGTACTAACTATTGGCAGCGTCAATAGTGTGCGCAATTCTGTGGACTACGAACTGGCGAAATGGGCTCGGAATTTTCCATGCGCCGTCAGGCCCCGGCTTGCCCGGGGGTTTAGACGGCGCCAATTACAGTTGGGCCCCGGCGCCGGTCAACTCCTCGCACAAATTCTGAACCACCAGCCCCAGATTGGCATTGCGATCCACCTGTTCCAGTGCGGCCAAACATGCATCGAGGGCCTGGGCCGCTTCTTCGCTATTGCCGGCATGATCGGCCCCACCTGTCTGCCGCCGCAAAATGGCACGGTAGTGATCCACGGCAAAACCCACCACGATGCGCAGACGATCACGTTTTCGCGCAGACTCCTTCCCGGCCTCGTCGACGAACGCCTGAACCGCGCGGGCCAAGCGAATGCCGTCCGGCGCCGTGGACGACAGCAGGTTCAGAAACGTTCCACGAAACTCCACCAGCGCCGGGTCGGCCAGCTCCAACGCGCGCTCGACGCTGCCTTCGCAGAGCGCGGCGAGCCGGGCCGCCTGCTCGCGATCGGCGACCGCACCCGTGTCGACCAGTATTTGAACGACCTCTTCCGCCTGCAATGGCTGAAACCGCACGATCTGCGCTCGCGAACGAATCGTCGGCAATTGCCGCGCCGGACTCGTGCCAATCAGGATCAGGAGCGATTGCGGCGGCGGTTCCTCGAGCGTCTTAAGCAGGCAGTTGGCACTCGATGCGTTGAAATGGTCGGCATCGTCGATAATCGCCACCCGCCGGCCGCCAAGAAACGGCTTGAGCGAAATCCAATGGCACAGGCCTCCCTGGTTGCGATGCTCGCGGTCGCCCACGAACAATTCAATCGGCAGATCCGATTTATCCTCCGGCCGGACAACGACCTCCACGTCGGGATGATTGCCGGCCGCGAACAAGCGGCACGACTCACACTCGCCGCACGCCTCCAGCGCATCGGCCGTCGCCCGCTGACACAACAAGCACCGGGCCAGCTCCATCGCCACGCGCTTCTTGCCAATCCCCGCCGGCCCGACGAACAGATACGTGCTGGCCAGCCGCCCGGCGGCCAGAGTCCGCCGAAACTGCTCGACCACCTCGTCATGTCCCAAAATACTATGCCACATGAGGGGTTGAGCGCTGAGTGTTGAGGGTCGAGAGTTAGGCAGTAGCCGGCGACCTACGAGTCGCCGGAGCCTTATCGCCGCGATTGCAATTTATCATGACTTCAACCGCCCGCCTACCGCCGGCCGTAAGCGTGTATACTGAACAGCGTGACGCAGCGTCGAGCACCGAGGAAATTCTCCGCGCCGCCCATGCCCTCCACCGACCCCAACGTCCGATCCGTATCGTGCCCCGGCTGCGGCGCCCCCTACGACTTCCCCATCGAGATGTCGGGACAAAAGGGCCGCTGCTCCCAATGCGGTACGAAATTTGTCGTCCCCGCGGCAACTGTCAAGGCGGCCGCAGACAAGCCTTCGCCGGAATTGTCACTCGATGAGGGCGCCACACCCGAGCCCGAGTACACCGGCTTCGAATGCCGCGTGTGCCAGACGCGGATGTACGCCCGCGTCCGTGAGGTTGGCAAGAAAATGAAATGCCCCGATTGCGGCGCCCTCACGGTCATTCCGCCGCCGCCCCCGCCAAAAAAGAAAAACATGCCGGCCGCGCTCGAAGGCGAGCAGTACGAGCTGTGGGATGCCGACGACGCGCCGCTACCCGATGAGCTGATCGCCCATCAGCCAAAGTACATCGCCGTCACCTGCCGCAAATGCGCGACGCTGATGCACGCCGGCGAAGACCAAATCGGCAAGTCCATCAAGTGTCCCGACTGCGGCACGCAGCAAGTGGTGCAAGCCCCGGCCAAGACAAAGCCCAAAGTCTCCGTGTTGGCCGCCGACGCGCACACGCCGAGAGTCGATCCGAATCGCGATCCGGGCGAACGGCCGGCCACGATCAGCGCCGAGCGCCAGCAGAAGATCGAGGCGGAAGTTAATATCGACCGCACCGAGCTGGGCGACAAGCTGGACGTCCGCGGCCGCCCGATTCCGCACCGTTGGCCGCTTGTCACCGGCATCGTATCATTCCCGTTCTACGCCGGCTGCCGGATGCGCTGGTTCGTGTTGACGGCCGGCTTGCTGGGCGCGGGCGGGCTGCTCGTCGACGGCGTCCCGGCGTGGCTATTCTGGCAGGGCGATTCGGCGGGCGCGATGTGGGCCATGGGCGGCCTGGCCGAAACGTTGATCGGCGCCGTCCTGCTAATCGTCTGGCTGGCCGCCGCTTCGAACATCTTCATCGCCATCGTCACGGAGAGCTCCGAGGGACACGACCACATTTCGAAGTGGCCGCCGCTGAATTTCATCGACTCGATGGCCGAGATGCTGCCCGTCACCGTGGCGTTCATGTTCTCGGCGGCGCCGGGCTGGGCGATCGGGCACCTGTTCACGAGCGACCGAATGCTGCACGGACTGCTGGCGGCGTGCACGCTCATCATCGGCTTCCCAGTCACGCTGCTGTCGCAGTTGTCGGGCGGTGCGACGTGGGATCTCATCGAGCCAAGAGTGGTCGTGGGCTTTCTCCGCTGCCCGTTGTCGGCGGCATTCTTCTACATCCAGTCGGCCATCTTGGCGGCGGCCTGCATCGCGGCGACGGTCGCCGTCGTGCCGATTCATGAGCTGCTGATCCTGGCGCTCACGCCCCTCTACGTGGCCTGCGGATTAATCTACGCCCGGCTGCTGGGCCGCCTCGGCCTGCGCATGTCGCAAGTGATGCCGCCCCGCGAAGAACCAACATAGCCCGGCCATCCTGGCCGGATTGGGATCGATCACTTCGTCCGTTCGATAGCGAAGTCGAAAACGACCCAGGATGGGTCGGCTATATGCACCTATAGAAAATACCGCACCGCGTTCTGAAACACGCGCAGCCCATCGCCCATTTCCCGGGCCGGGCCGCGCGTCCACTGTGGATGCTGCGTCCAATCGACAAACCGCTCCGGATGCGGCATCAACCCAAACACGCGCCCGGTCGCGTCACAAATGCCCGCCACGTCGCCCATCGCCCCATTCGGATTAGCAGGGTAGGGGACTTGGGACTGGGGGTTGGGGGCTGGGGTCTTTTGCAGCCCCCCGTCCCCAGTCCCTAGCCCCCGATACTTCAGCACCAACTGCCCCGGCGCCTCCAACCGCCGCATCACTTCCGCATCCCTGACCACAAACTTCCCCTCGCCATGGGCCACCGGCAATTCCATTTCCTGAACGCCGCTGAGAAACACGCACTTCGAGCCTTCCACTCTCAACCGCACCCAGCGGCACTCTAAATGCCCCGAGTCGTTCTGGGCCAAAGTCGCCACAGGCCCGCGGTCATCCGCCCGCGTTATCAGCTCGGTGTTCATCAGCGCCTGAAATCCGTTGCAGATGCCCAGAATGAGTTTGCCGGCGGCGTGAAACTCCCGCAGTACGTCGGCCAGGTGATGCCGCATCTGGCTGCCCAGAATCCGCCCCGCCGCCAGGTCATCGCCATACGCAAACCCACCCGGAATGCAAAACACCTGAAAGTCCGCTACCCGCCGCGGCTCTTCCAACAGTCGCCGCACGTGCCACCGCTCCGGCGCTCCGCCGGCGAGCGCAAACGCATGCGCAGTTTCCACGTCGCAATTCGCGCCAGGAGCTCGCAAGACTAGTACGCGGGGTTGGCCCATAAAATTTAGCGGCGGAGCTTGCACCGCACTTGGCTCCTACAAATCACCACCGAAACGTCGCCTGCCAGGCTTCCTTCAGCACCTTGATATCCGCATCAATCATCTGTTGCGATCCACTCGTAAGAACCAGCCGCGCTTCGCCCGCCACTTCGCCAACCTTCGCCACAGCCACGCCGGCCAGCACCCGCTCAAATTCGCCCGCCTTCTCTCCCGGCACTTCGCACAAGAAGCGTGTGTTCGATTCGCTGAACAGCCGCACGGCCGGCGCGCTCGCGCCGTCCACCGCACAGATCGCGTCGAGCTGAATCCGCGCCCCCAGCCCGCCTGCAAACGCCATCTCCGCCGCTGCCACCGCCAACCCGCCTTCGCTCAAATCGTGACACGCCCGCAGAAGGCCGCCGCGAATCGCCGAATGTACGGCCCCAAACACTTTCGGCGCCGTCTCCAAATCCACCGTCGGCGCTCGCCCACCGCCCAATCCGTTCACCAGCGCAAAGTGCGACCCGCCCATTTCATCCTTTGTCTCGCCGACCAAATACAGCAAATTGCCGGCCTCTTTGAAATCCATCGTCACGCACTGGCTCACGTCCAGCACGATCCCGATCGCACTGATCAAGAGCGACGCAGGAATCGCGATCGTCCGCCGCTGGCCGCTCGCTTCCGTGTAGCTGAACTCGTTGTTGAGGCTGTCCTTGCCGCTGATGAACGGCGTGCCGAGGGCCAGCGCCGCGTCGTGGCACGCAATCGCCGCCCGCACCAGCGAGCCGAGCGTCTCCGGCCGCTCGCAATTGCCCCAGCAGAAATTGTCCAGAATGGCAATCCGCCGCGGATCGGCCCCGACGGCCACGCAATTTCGCACCGCTTCGTCGATCGCGCTGGCGGCCATGTGATATGTGTCGAAATCACCGTACCGCGGATTCATGCCACACGCGATTGCCACACCCCGCCGCGAGTCGAGCACCGGCCGAATCACGGCCGCATCGCTCGGCCCGTCATTTGCCACTCCGACAAACGGCTTCACCACACTTCCGCCCTGTACCTCATGGTCGTATTGCCGCACGATCCATTCCTTGCTGGCTACGTTCGGCGAACCAAGTATCCGCAGCAGGTGGTCCGCGTAGTCGGCTTTCCTTGGCAGCGACAAGGGCAGGGAAGGGGGCGGTTGATATTCGGCCTTGCGGACCACCGCCGGCCGGCCGCCGTGCAAAAATCGCATGTCCAGGTCCGCGACCTGCTGCCCCTGGTACCGCAGCACGAGCCGTCCCGTCGGCACGAACCGGCCAATCACCGTCGCTTCGACACCCTCCGACTCGCTCAATGCCCGCAACTCAGGCCAGCTTTCCTCCGGCACGGCCAGCACCATCCGCTCTTGCGCCTCGGAGATCCAGATCTCCGTGTACGACAGCCCCTCATACTTGAGCGGCGCTTTCTCGAGATCGACTTCCGCGCCGATCTGTTCACCCATTTCGCCGACCGCGCTCGAAAATCCGCCCGCCCCACAATCGGTCACCGCCGTGTACAATTCGCGATCGCGCGCCGCCAGCAGCACATCAAGCACCTTCTTCTCTTCAATGGCGTTGCCAATCTGCACGGCCCCGCCGGAAAGTTGCTCGCTGTGGCTGGTGAGTTCGGCGCTTGAAAAAGTCGCCCCATGAATGCCGTCCCGCCCCGTCCGCCCGCCGATCGTGACCACTAGATCGCTCGCCCGCGCCGCCTTGCGCGACTTATCTTGCGGCAGCAGCCCAACGTTCCCGCAATACACCAGTGGATTCCCCAGATAGCGCTCGTCGAAATACACGGCCCCATTCACCGTGGGAATCCCCATCCGATTCCCATAGTCGCGCACTCCTTCGACAACGCCGCGCATCACGCGCCGCGGATGAATCACCCCCGGCGGCAACTCTCTCCTTGTCTCCTTGTCTCCTTGTCTCCCACTCTCCGCCTCCGGTGGCGCAAAGCAAAACACATCCGTGCTCGCAATCGGCTTCGCCCCCAGCCCCGTGCCCATGATGTCGCGAATCACTCCGCCCACGCCCGTGTTTGCCCCGCCGTACGGCTCCAGCGCCGACGGATGATTGTGCGTCTCCACCTTGAACGCCACGTTGAACTCATCGTCGAACCGCACCACGCCGGCATTGTCCTCGAACACGCTCACGCACCAGTCGTCGGCGCCCAGCCGCTCGCGAATCTGCCGCGTCGCCGCAAAGATCGTCTCCTTGAGCATGTTGCCAAATTGCCGCTCACCGTGTTCGTCGCGATAGGCGATCCGGCCGGCGAGCGTCTTGTGGCTGCAATGCTCGCTCCACGTCTGGGCGATGGTCTCCAGCTCAACGTCGGTCGGATCGCGGCCCTGCTCGCGAAAATACGCGCGAATCGTCTGCATCTCGGCCGGCTGCAGATAGAGCTGTCCCTCGCGGCTCAACCGCACGAGTGCGTCATCGTCCAGCTCGCGAATCGGCACGGTCTGCAGCTCGAACCGATACGGCCGGCCCAGTTCGAGCCGCTCCAGCCGCAACGGACCGACCACCAGTTGCTCGATCGCGTCGTTGGCCAATAACCGGTTGCTCACCGCCTGAATTTCCAGCGGGCTCGCGCCGCCCAGCCAATACTTTCGCAATGTCGCCACCGCCTCTGCCCGCACACCCAAATCGGCTGCGGCAGCCAGTGCGCTTTGCGCCACCGGGTCCATTACGCCCGGCTTCAACAGCACGGTGACGCAAAACGTGTCCAGTGTCGACTGCCGCGAAGACTCCGCCGCATCCCTGGTCACGCGGCTGATCACCGGCCGCTCGACCACCACGTCGGCCAGCAATTCGGACGCCAACCGCTCGATCTGACCGCGCTCGAGCGACTCGCCCTGCACGAGGTACCCGCGGGCCGCGGCCACCGACAGATTCGCGGCCAGCCCCAGCTCGCGGGCGGCGGCGGCAATCCGTGCGCCGGCCCGGTCGGGCTGCCCTTCGGCCGGGTGAATGTCAATCTCCCAAAGCGTCACGTTGCGATTTCCTGGCTGCCGCCCCTGCTAGGGATTCCAATAGTCGCCCGTCGTCGGCCTGTTCCAACATCTCGCGCATCGCCGACAACTGCAAATCGAACCGCGCCACCGCCTCCAACACGGCCGACCGGTTCGACGCGAAGATCGGCAACCACAAATTCGGGTCGCCGCCCGCCACGCGCGTCGCGTCCCGCCATCCGCCCGCCGTCAAAGCCAACAGCTCCGCCGGCGTGGCCGCTGCCAAAGCCGCCGCCACCAGGTGTGGCAGATGGCTCGTCATCGCCAGCGCGCTGTCGTGCTCGGCCGGCGACATCGTCTTCACGTTTCCGCCCAGGCTCTCCCAAAAACCGCTGACCTCG
Organism: Lacipirellulaceae bacterium; assembly: GCA_044868555.1. Taxonomy (GTDB): domain Bacteria; phylum Planctomycetota; class Planctomycetia; order Pirellulales; family Lacipirellulaceae; genus JABDGM01. The sequence goes on from JBIOWO010000054.1 coordinate 43,025, forward strand.
GTCACCGCCGCCGGCCGCGTGTGGTTCGTCGGCGTGACCACCACCGCCCGGCCCTCGAACAAATCGGCCCGCGAGAATTCCGGCCCGCTCCGGTGGTCGCCCGCTATCGGATGACTGCCCACGAACCGCGGCCCCGATCGATGGCTCGCCATGGCCGCATCGGCCGCTGCCACGATCGCTTCCTTCGTGCTGCCCGCATCGGTGATCAGCGCGTCCTTCGGGCACGCGACCGCCACGTTCACCAAGTACTGAACCACCTTATCGACCGGCGTGCACACCACGACGACGTTCGCGCCCGCCACGCCCGCCGCCAGATCGGTCGTCGCCCGGTCGATCGCGCCCAGTTTCAGTGCCGCGTCGAGCGACGACGTCCGCCGCGGTGGGCCGACGTGATTCGGATCGGTCGCCCGGCTCGCCCCCCGGCCAATGCCGACCACTTCCCGGGCCAATCCCCGTTCGCGCAGCGCCAAACCAATCGAACCCCCAATCAATCCAACGCCGACAATGGCCACGGTGTCATACTCAGCCATGCCGGCATTTTAGAAGGCGGAGGGCGGAGGGCGGAAGGGGGAGGGCAGCCTTCATTTAGCGGCGTCGCTTGCGACGCGTGATTTTCCATTGCCAAGCGTTTACCTCGCCGGCATTTCCATCGGCGCTTCCAACCCCTCGATCTTCATCGTCGTCACGCGATGCGGCGCCGCCAATTCCACGACGCGGATCGCACTGTTATTGGTATCGGCGACGTACAGCTTGCCGCCCGCCGCCGAAATTCCGCCCGGCTCGTTGAAAGAGGCCAAGGCGCCGTCGCCGTCCGCGTTGCCCGCTCTGCCGCTGCCGGCGACCGTGCGACAAGTTCGCGCCCCAACGTCGATCACTTTGATCTTATTGTTATACGTATCCGCCACGTACAGCTTGCCATCGGCCCACGCCACGTCGAGCGGGTGCTGCAATCGCACGTCGCTGCCCTTGCCGTCCACGTCGCCAAAGTCGAACAGCGTGCCGGTCAGCCCTACCAGCGTCTCCGCCTTCCCCGCCCGATCGAACGGCACCGCCCGCACCGTGCTCCCCTCGCTATCGGCCACGTACAGCCGTACGCCGTCCGATGCGAGGCCGCTCGGCTGTGCAAACGACGCGTAGCCGGCTTCATACGGCATCGTCGGCTGCAGCGGGCCGTCAACAATGTCCTCGCGGCCGTTACCCGCGAACGGCCGAATCTCGACCTCGTCGCCATCCAACGGCTCGCGGTTTAGCTCCATCTTCCAAATCTGATGCGGCCCGGCCATCGCGATGTACAAGTCATTGCCATGCACCAACACGGCCCACGGGCTGGCCAGCGCCGTCGCCCGTGGTTTCCCAGTCCGAAATAGTGCGCCACCTTTTTCGCCCGTCCCCGCCACTGTCGTCACCTGCCGGGCTTTCAGGTCCACCTTCCGCAGCAAATGATTCTCCGTATCAGCCACGTACAAATCATCACCCGCCAGCGCCATCCCCTGCGGCCGATGAAAACTGGCCACGTCAAACGCGCCGTCGGCTCGGCCAATCGCCCCGCAGCCCACGATGAACTGCAATTGACCGTCAAGATTCGTCACCACGATCCGGTTGTGATTGCTGTCAGAGATGAAGAGCCGTCCGCCCTTCGCATCGGCCAGCACCTTGCCGGGGAAGCGGAGCGCCGTGGCCTCGCGCTTCTTGCCGCCGATCACCGCCGGCCGCGGCGCGGGCACCAACAATTTCTGCGCACGGTAATACGGCAACCCCAGGTCGATCACCTCTTTCATTTCCTCAAACGGCCGCTCGCCACTCCTGGCCCACACCACCTCGCCGGCCGGGTCAATCAGCACCAACGTCGGCCAGCTCCGCGCTCCAAAGCTCCGCCAAATCGCCATGTTCGCGTCGTTGACGACCGGGTGCTCGATCTCATATCGCTCGACGGCTTCGCGGATGTTTTGGCTATCCTGCTCGCCCTCGAACTTGGCCGAATGGACGCCGATCACCACCAACTCATTGGGAAATGCGTTTTCGAGCTTCTTGATCTCTGGCAGCTCCTGCATGCAGTTGATGCAGCAGAACGTCCAGAAGTCCAACAGCACAAACCGGCCCCGCAGATCGGCCAGCTTAATCGGCCCCTCCGTATTGACCCACTCCAGGCCGCCCTCCAGCGGCGGGGCTGGCAGCCGCAGCCGGTACGGATTCGCAGGCGTATTCTCGGCTCCCACAACCAGCGCGGGTCCCTGCAGGACGACAGCCAAACCGGCGGCAATGCACAAAAGCATCTTCATGTCGACATCCCAACTCCGACGGACTGGTCACCTCAGTGACCTGTAACTAGTGACCAGTAACCGGCGACCACCATCCAGCATCCACCATTCCAAGCCTACGGATTCTGCCGAATACACCGACCCTGGCAACACTGCGGCATTCTCCGTCGGCCGCCCGACCGCCGCCCCATTCTACGCAATAGGCCGTCCTCAATCGAACCGATAAAGCCGGCCGGGCAGGTGTCCCGATGGGAGAATAATCCCCGCCCCAACTTCTTCACTTGCTGTCGCACTCCGGCACAATTCGGGCCTATAATTGAGCCGAAGTGGGGCATTTGGTCACATTTGTCGCGGCTTGTGTGGGTAATCCGCAATGGTGCGGTCCGCCCGGCCGCAAGTGTGACGTCGCAGGCGGGGGTGGTCGATGTTTATGCGTACTCTCAGCACGGCAATGGTAATTCTGGCTTCGTGCGTGGCCCAGCTCGCTGCAGGCGAGGAATGGGTCGCCAAGATGTTTCCGGAAAAGAAGCACGACTTCGGCAACGTCGCCCGCGGCGCCGATACCGTGTATCGCTTCCCGGTGAAGAACATCTACAAGCAGGACGTCGAGATCGTCAACGTGCGATCGAGCTGCGGTTGCACGTTGCCGACCATCGAGAACAAGATTCTCAAGACGGGCCAAACCGGCTACATCGTCGCCACGTTCAACACCCGCACGTTCACCGGCGTCCACGGCGCGACGCTTAGCGTCGAGGTGAAGTGGAACGACAAAGGCATCCTGCGCCGCGGCGAAACACAGCTCCGTGTCGACGGCAACATCCGCCAGGACATAGTGTTCAAGCCGGGTGCCGTCAAGTTTGAAAACGTCGACCAGGGCGCGAAGCAGGAACAGCACGTCGCGGTCACCTACGCCGGCCGCGACTCCTGGAAAATCACCGACGTCCGCGGCGCGAGCGACGATCTCGAGGTCGAGCTCACCGAAACGCAGCGCTATACCGGCCGCGTGGCCTACGACCTGTTGGTCCGCGTCAAGGATTCCGCCAAGGCCGGCTACTTCAACGACCAGTTGGTGCTCGTGACCAACGACGAATCCAATCCGCGGATTCCAATCCATGTCGCCGGGCGCATCGTGCCGCAGATTTCGGCATCGCCCGAACCGCTCTTACTGGGTGAAGTAGCCCTCGGCCAGCAGGTATCGAAGAAGGTGATTGTCCGTGGCAAGCAGCCGTTCAAGATTGTGTCGGTCGAATGCCCGGAGGATCCGTCGTTCCAATTCAAGACCGACGACAAGTCGAGCGATCGGCATTTTGTCGAGATCTTGTTCGACGCCAAGGGTAATCCCGGCAAGGTGAAGCAAACGATTCACATCACGACCGATCTGGGCGCGTCCTTCAACGCCACGGTGACGGCCTATGCCACCGTCGTCGCCCCGACTGCCACCACGGCCAACGAAACGGGTGCCGCCGCCGGCCCCGACAGTGGCGGCACTGCTACCACCGTCTCCAAGCAAGTCGTCGGCCAGTAATAAACTCCCTCCTGTTCACGGGGAGGGTCGGGGAAGGGTGCTTCTCACCGCGCCCGCATTGACACCCGGGCGGCCTCTCTCAATAATCCCGCCGCTTTTCTCGGGAACTTATCTCACGCCGTCGCCCAATGTACTCATCTTGCGCCGCAAGATGTGTCTCCTCTCGCGGAGCGAGAGGACTACATTGTCGATGCACGCGCCCCTTGCGGGAGGGTGACCAACTTGCCGCGCGATGCGTACGCCACCGCCGCGGACGGTCGATGTCGCGGTCGGCCATCGGGCCGCGCCGTAGTCGCCGCCATTGTGCTGCTCGTCGTTCTGGCGACGTCACGCTCGGCCTGCGCGCAACCGGCGCCCGTACCCACGGCCGATCCATTTTCCGACCCGGCAGTGAGCGGCCCACCGATCGCTCCGACTCAACAACGCCCGGCCGCACCACCGCCGCCCACCTGGCCCGACGGCCAGCCCGTGGCGACTGCGCCCGTCGCTCCCGAAGCCTCACTTCCGCCGGCCGGCTGGTTCGGCCCGCCGCCCGAAATGTCGCCGGACCAGTACTTCGCGCCCGACTGGTCTGGCGACCCCGGATGCCCGCCCGACGACTACCTCCCCATCTTCGACTGGCTCCACCTCCGCCACTCCTACACGTACGGCCGCAACATCGGAGTTGGCGGACCCTTCGTGGGCACAAGCTGGCTCAACCGGCCCTACTATGTCGGTGGTGAGTACGGCTGGATTTGGATCACCCGCGCCCAAGAGGATTCCGTCACTCGCGACGTCGACACGTTCGGCGGCATCTTCCTTGGCTGGGATTGGGACTACTACTGGGGCAGCGAGCTGCGATTCAGCCGCGCCACGCCCGAGCTGGTGAACGCCGAAGCGCTCGACGCCGAGCGCAACGACGTGCTGTTTACCTGGAGCTACAACGCGATGTACTACCCGTGGGGCGACGCGATGATCCGCCCCTATTGGCGGTGGGGCCTCGGCAACACCAAGTTCGACTTCCCACTCGACGACGGCACGCGCCACGACGAATGGCTGTTTACGTTCCCGATCGGCCTTGGCATCAAGTATCCGGTCCGCCGCTGGCTCGCCGCGCGGGCCGAATTGACCGACTACCTGTCGATCGGCCAACATGGCCTGCCGACGCAAAACAACATCACGCTCACGTTCGGCCTGGAATTCCGTTTTGGCATCCATCCGAAATCCTATTGGCCCTGGTATCCCAGCCGGCACCAGTGGTAGCTGATAATATAGCCCGGCCATCCTGGCCGGAGTTAACCGGGGTCGGGAGTGCTTTGCGACTAAAGACATGGCCCGCGGTACAATCTCACCAGTCGCAAAACAGTCTCGACCCCCTGGGCCCCAGTACCGCATACGCCTGCTCCCTCATGCCGCCCACCTCCAACTCGCCCACCGTCGCCCCGCGTATCGCTATCATCGGCGGCGGCATTAGCGGCCTGGCCGCCGCCCACCGGCTTACCGAGCTGCTGCCGCACGCTGAACTTGCCCTATTCGAATCCGCTGGCCGACTCGGCGGCATCCTCGACACCGTCCATCGCGACGGCTTCCTCGTCGAGCGCTCCGCCGACAGCTTCCAGACGAAAGTCCCCTACGCCGTCGACCTCTGCCGCCGCCTCGGCATCGCCGACCAATTACTGCCCACCGATGACGCCCGCCGCCGCGCGTTAGTGGTCCGCGACGGCAGCCTTCTGGCCGTCCCGGAGGGCTTCTACCTGATGTCGCCCCGCCGCCTGGGCCCGCTCTTGAAGTCGCCGCTACTCAGTTGGCCCGGCAAGCTACGCCTCTTGATGGAGCCATTCGTCCCCCGCGGCCGATCAACCGCCGATGGCACGGACGAAAGCGTGGCCTCGTTTGCCACGCGCCGCCTGGGTCGCGAAACGTTTGAGCGCCTCGTCCAGCCGCTGGTCGCCGGCATCTACACCGGCGACGCCGCGAAGCTGAGCATGGCCGCCACGCTCCCCGAGTTCGTCGCCTACGAACGCAGCCAAAGCAGCCTCCTCCGCGCCACACTTGCACGACAACGGACTGGTCACTTCAGCGACCAGTCAAGCTGCGAAAACTCGAACCCCATTGAAACCGACCCCGAATCCGCCGCCAGCGGCGCCCGCTACAACCTCTTCGCCGCGCCAAGAAACGGCATCGCCACCTTGGTCAACGCACTCGCAGAGCGCCTGCCACCCAACTCAATTCATCTCAACGCGCAAGTAACTCAAATCACGCCCACGCCAGACCACCATTGGCAACTGAATCTTTCTTCTCGCCGCTCGTCGCTCGCTGCTCACGGCTTTAGTGCCCTCATCCTCGCCACGCCCACCCACGCCGCCGCCCACCTACTGCGTTCCACCGCCCGCGACCTCGCCGCCGCGCTGTCCGAAATCGAATACGCTTCGTGCACCGTCGTCAGTCTCGCTTGCCGCCGCGCCCAGATCGGCCACGCGCTCGACAGCTTCGGCTTCGTCGTGCCCCGGATCGAAAGCCGACGCATCATTGCCGCCAGCTTCGCCAGCCGGAAATTCCCCGGCCGCTCGCCCGCTGATAGCGTCCTCATCCGCGTCTTCGTTGGCGGCGCGCTCCAGCCCGAACTGGCCGACCTGCCGGACGCCGACGTCGAAGAGCTAGTCCGCCGAGAACTCGCCGACCTGCTGGACCTGCGCGGCGACCCGCTCTGGTCCGACATCGCCCGCTGGCCGCGCTCAATGCCCCAATACCACGTCGGCCACTCGGTGCGCATCGCCCGCATCGAGCAACTAACCGCCCGCCACCCCACGCTGGCCCTGGCCGGAAACGCCTACCACGGCGTCGGCATCCCCCAATGCATCCACAGCGGCGAACAAGCGGCCGAACGCGTTGCCGCAACTCTTTCTCCCTCTCCCGCCGGGTCGAAGATCCGCCGTGGCGGGAAAGGGCCGTGGTGAGGGTTCTCGTTACGTGCGCCTCGCTTTCGCCGACGAGATATATCGCATTTTGACCTTTTGGCGGCGGACATGCTATTATTCCTACATGCCAGCCGTACTGTCCTCACATTGCGACGAAATTGCGGATCTCTGCCGCCGATATCGTGTCCGCCGTCTGGAGCTGTTCGGCTCAGCTGCCTCAGGCCGCTTTGATCCAGACGCCAGCGACGTCGATTTTCTTGTCGAGTTCCAACAACTTGCCGACGGCGAACACGCCGATGCCTATTTCGGTCTGCTCGCCGCGTTGCAGTTGCTCCTGGCTCGCCCCGTCGACTTGGTAATGACCCGCGCCATTCGCAATCCGTACTTTCTTGAAGCAATTGAGCCAACACGGACGCTGGTCTATGCGGCTTGAAGAAAAGAAGTGTCTGGAAGACATCCGCCAAGCGGCCGAGCTCATTCTGCAATTTACGGTCGGCAAGACGTTTGCCGATTACGATGGCGACGCACTCTTGCGGAGTGCCGTCGAACGTCAGTTCGAGATAATCGGCGAAGCCGTCAATCGTTTGGCTAAGCTAGATCCCGGCATCACGAGTTTGCTTCCCGACGCACCGCGAATTGTTGCCTTTCGCAATATCCTCATTCACGGATATGATGTTGTTGATAACCATGTCGTCTGGGATGTCGTTCAAAACAATCTCGCGCCGCTACGCGACCGAGTGACTTCATTGTTGACTAGCGGTATTTAGCTCGTTTGCGTCCATCATTTACAGGGTTCCAAACTCCTGCCCTCGCTTTCGGACACGCCGTTTTTCAGGATCCCCGCACTATGGCCGCCGAATCGCACACCTCCACTTCCGCCGCCGGAAGCAAATCCGCCCCGCTGGCCCACATCGTCTTCTTCACCCTCGCCGAACCGAACGACGCCAACCGGGCGAAGCTGATCGAAGGCTGTAAGAAGCATTTGGACAATCACCACGGCGTGACCCATTTCACGGTCGGCGTGAACGCGCCCGAATACGATCGCGAAGTGAACGACCGGGATTACGACGTAGCCCTGCACCTCGTTTTCGCTACCGCCAACGACCAGGACGCGTACCAATCGCATCCCCGGCACGTGGAGTTCGTCAACCAGTGCAAGCCACTGTGGAAGAAGGTCCGAGTCTTCGATTCGACGCTGAAATAATTGTTCGTTTGCTCATCTCTCCCTCTCCCTTTGGGAAAGGGCCGGGGTGAGGGAGACTTCCCTGCCACCTTTAACTCTTCAATCCATTTGGAGCCTTACCCATGGCCAAGAAGAAAGCAAAAAAGAAATCCTCCAAGCGCGAGCTCATCGACACGGGCACCGACAAGCGCTACGTCCGCCGCGACGCCCAGGGCCAATTCAAAGAAAGCGACGACGTCGGCCGCTCCCTATCCGCCGACCGCCGCCGCAAGGCCAAGAAGAAAAGCAAATCCGGTCAGGGCGATAAGGGCGACCGCTGAAGCCGTACAATACCGCCGACGTTCCGTCGCAACGAAAAAAGGGCCGGAAGCAATCAAGGCTTCCGGCCCTTCTGTTGGTCATTCAATCAAGACATTCGAGCCTAGTTCGCGGCAGCCGCTTCGCCCGCACCGGCATTGCCCGCCTGGGCGAACGTCGCCTTCGGCTGGGCGCTGGCTTGGCGATGCACGAACGTCAGGTCGGCCGCGCTCAGACGGTACAGCGGCACGGTCGTAGTTCGGCCATTCTCCTTCATCAGCCGCACCTGGCCGTCCATGAACTTCACCAGGCGGCCGTTCACCGAGTAGCGGCCCGTGTTATCGACCCACCGCCGCATCTCGCTGCTCGCCAAACCGCCCGGCTCACGCAGCACCGTGTGCGACGCCAGGAACGTGCGACCCTTCTTCACTTTGTCCGTCGAGGTCGACCCTTCGGTCGGCGCGGCCCCTTCGGCAGGCGTCTCCGTCGGCGAGTTGAACATGTCGAGCGGGTCGCCCGCTGGTGGGGTCGTCCCCTCGGCCGGCGGCGTTTCCGGAGTTGATTCCGGCGTGCCCGTCGCGGCCGGCGTGTCGAACAGCGAATCGGTGCCCGACGGTTCGGTCGCGCCACCTTCGGCCGGCGTCTCAGCCGGAGTTTCGGTGGGCGTTGTCGGTTCCGTGCCGAAGAAATCGTCGGATGGCGTCTCGGCGGGCGTCGTGCTCGGCACCGGCGTCGTCGCTTCGGCCGGCGGCGTCGTTTCGGCCGGCGTCGTCGGCTCGGGCGTGCCACCAAAGAGCGGATCCGTTGTCTCGGTCGTCTCGGCCGGCATCGGCTGGACCGATTCCTCGGCCGGCATTGTCGCCGGCTCCGGCGGCAACGTTGGGACAGGTGTCGTCTCCATCGGCTTGTTGACGGTGGCCGGTGGAGTCGGTTGCGTCGGATGCATGCGCATGTCGCTCGGCGGCGTCGGCGCGGTTTCCTGGTAGACGTGCGGCGTGCTCTCGATCACCGCACCGCCGGGACCGCAGCCGTCACACGAGCTGCCGCTCTCGCACGAGCCACATCCGCCGCACGAGCTGCCACCGCATGAGCCGCAGTCACTGCCGCACGAGCTGCAACCGCTGCCGCAGCTTTCGCACGAGCCGCAACCACCGCATCCGCCGCAATACGGTTCCGACGAGTACACCACTCGTTCACCGCTATAGCCGCACGACGAATACCCCGACCAGTTGGATCGGTAGTAGCCGTAATAGTTGCCGCCGCCACCGCAGTAGCCGCCCCGATAGCCGCCGCCCCAATGATGCCAGGCGGCTGCCGGGTTAAACGACATCAGAAAAACCATCACGCCAACGAGGATTGTCCGCACAGTGCGTTGCATATGCCTAATCTCCATCTAACAAAGTGTTCGCGGGTCGAACTCAAACTCGTCCGCGGCGAGGCATTTTGCCGCACCGCGTCGACCCCACAGGAGCCCTTCATAGTAACCCTGGGAAATTCAAAAATCAAACAGTGTACTCCTCTCGCTCCGCGAGAGGGGAATTCATCTCGCGTAGCGAGTTGGCTGTACTTATTCGGCCCCGCCGCTTGTTTCCACCTTGGGGGTCGACTCGATCGCCGGCCGCACAAACTCGGGGAATTCCTGCCCAAAGCGGCGGCTCACGCCACCGCGGACCCCCGACGCTTTCTCGTCCAGCAGGCGGGTCTCATTGCGATGCTGTAGCTCGGCGCGGCCCCACTCTTCGTTCATCTGCACGCGAGCCTGGGTGCCGGCCGAAGTCGATTCCCAAATGTGCACGGCCTTGTCGTACAAATCGCCCGCTCGCTCATACCACGTGCCAAGTTGTCGGCCGAACTGCACGACCGATCGATCGACTCCGTCCTGCGGCACCGCCTCGACCGCCTTGGCGGCAAAGCGGCTGATCCGGCTCTTGATCGCAAACACCTTGGCGGCGTTCGTGTCGTTGAAGGCGGTGGCCGCATCGGTTTGCAGCGCCGCTTCGCCGCTGGCAATTTCGCTCAGCCGGTTCCAATAGGCCAATGTCTTTTCCAGCGACTCCTTCGGTGCCTTGGCCGACCCCTCAGCCGACGCCGCCGACCCATCTGCCGCCGCGTGTTTAGTCCGCTCGCCGTCTCCGGTGCGGAGCGACGTGATTTCCGTCCGCAATCCGCTCAGCTCCTGGCGAAGCGTCGCCACGAGCTGCTCGCGCGTCACGTGATCCTCGGCCGGCGCTACCGGCCGCCAATTCTCCGGCACGTTGTCCAGCAACTCGGTGTCGGTGAGTGCCTCGTGGGCCACGCGATGCAGGTCGACTCCCAGATAAATCGCGCCCAGCCACATGCCGCCAACCACCGCGATTACGCAGCCGAGAAACTCCAAGACCGACAGGCCGGCACGAAGCCGCGGGCGGTTCCGGACGAATCGTCGGCGCCGATTGGATTCAATGTTCATGGTCATGTTGTACTTTCTCACCTCGGTGATTCACCGCATCGCGTCCTTGCACTTCAAGGCGCAGTGCTTCCTGCCGGTTTCTACGCCGTGCAAGTGTAGGTCAAGGGACTGCACAACTTGTGGGGCCAATTCGGGCGCCGAGCGGCAAAACGGCCCGCCGTTACGAACGATTGCTCCGGCTGAGACGATTGCGCCGCGAAAAGCGCCCAAACGGTCGTTAAGTCCGGAACGCCGTGACCAGGCGCAAGCTGTTGAGCCTCGCCGCGCTTCCACCAGCGGGGGTGGCAATGAAGTCGCCGACGTGTCGAAGACGCTGCCTTCGCTCACCGGTCCGCCGGAAATAATGGAAAAGACTCGCGGCCCGTAATTCGCAGGACTGTTTGCAGCCGATGCGCAAGATAGCGAGAATTAAACGGCCGCAGCGCTAGACAACGGTTGTTGAAGATTTCACGGCCACCTATAATTCGGAAGAGTCCCCAGGTCGCCCACCTCTCAGGGGGAGGCGCCCGGGAGTGCGGTGCGGATCATACGCGGCCGAGTTCGACTCTCCGGCCGGGAAACAGCGAAAGTTCGTTGTGTACGACCCAGTAGCTTCAGAGAGTGGCAGTTCCTCGGCGGCGAGTGGACAACAGGTACAGCCCGCGAAGATCCTCTGTCTGGGTGGCACGCACGACGAGCGGGTCGCGCTCCGCGAACGCTGCGGCGACGACGTCGAAGTCGTCGAAGTTTCGTCGCCCGTGCGGGCCTTGGCCCTGTTGAGCGACGGCGAATTCGCCGGCATCTACGCCGACGCCGACCACTTCGCCGAAGTCGTCGACCTGGCCCGCATCGTCCAGAACGAACGGATCCTGCAGAGCATGCCCGACGGCGTCGTCATGCTCAACAACGACAATGTCATTCTGTGGGGCAACGGCCGGCTCCGCGAGTGGACCGGCCGCGAGGACATCGTCGGCGCCAATTTCTACGACGTGATGGGCACGCCCGAAATCCTCGGCCCCGATTTTTGCCCGTTCCACACGGCGCTGACGACGGGCCGGGCCAGCGCCTCGACCCTCCGCTGTTTTCAGAATCGCTACATGCGGGTGCACGCCGCGCCGGTGCTCGACGAGCACGGAGCGCCGCAGCACCTGGTCGTCACCATTCGCGAGGTGACCGACGAGATCATCCAACAGCAAAAGCTCAACGCCATCCACCAGGCGGGCATTGAGCTGGCCGACCTGACGACCGATGAGGTCGCCAAGATGAAGGTCGACGAGCGAATCGAACTTTTGAAATCAAACATCCTGCACTGCACGCAGGATGTTTTGCATTACGACGTCGTCGAAATCCGCATGCTCGATCAAACGACCGGCAAGCTCGAACCGGTGCTGGCTGTGGGCATGATGCCCGAGGCGGCCGCGCGCGAGTTGTGGGCCTCGACGACCGGCAACGGCGTGACGGGCTTCGTGGCCGCCACCGGCAAGAGCTACTTGTGCGAGGACACCAGCGAGGATCCGCTGTACATCGAGGGCGCCAAGGGGGCCCGCAGCTCGCTCACCGTCCCCGTCATGCTGCACGAAAAGGTAACCGGTACGCTGAACGTCGAGAGCCCGGAGCCCCGCGCGTTCTCCGAAAGCGACCTGCAGTTCCTCGAAATTTTCGCCCGCGACGTGGCCATTGCGCTCAACACGCTCGAGCTCTTGGCCGCCGAAAAAGCCAGCACGGCCGCCGCCAGCGTCGAGGCGATTCACAGCGCCGTCGCGCTGCCGGTGGACGACATTCTCAACGACGCCTGCAACGTCATGGAGCGGTACATCGGCCACCAGCCGGACGTCGTCGAGCGGCTCCAGCACATCCTCCGCAACGCCCGCGACATCAAGCAGGTGATCCAGAAGATCGGCCAGGCGCTGGCCCCGGCCGAGGCCCAGCCGCCGGCCGCCCGCGTCGAAACGCGTCCGTACCTCGTCGGCCGCCGCGTGCTCGTGGTCGACGCCGACGACTCGGTCCGCAAGGCGGCCCACGGCCTGCTGGAGCGGTATCGCTGCACGGTCGAGGCCGCCCACGACGGCAGCGAGGCCCAGTTCATGGTCAAAAGCCTCCCCGCCGGCCAGTTTTACGACGTCATCATTTCCGATATCCGCCTGCCCGACATGTCCGGCTACGAGCTGCTGCTGAAGCTGAAGGAAATGATCCCGGTGGTGCCGATGGTGCTCATGACGGGCTTCGGCTACGACCCGGGCCACTCGATCGTCAAGGCTCGCCAGGCCGGCCTGCAGGCGGTACTATACAAGCCGTTCCGGCTCGACCAACTGCTGGAGACGGTCGAAAAAATCGTGACCGGCAATTCCGCCACGCCGCCGGCCCAGCAGTAGCATATAGTTTCTGCGCGGGCCCTCCAGAGTACTCCTCTCGCTCCGCGAGAGGGAATTCATCACACGACTTCGGCCGTCAACTCAGTCGAACGGAGCGTGATGAATACACTAAACTGAATTACTGCGTGGGCAAGACAACGATGACGCCGACGCTTCTCACACTCCTGGCCTTCGGCGCGCTCGGCCACGCCATCCTCTGGGTGGCGCTCGTGAACCGGCTCCACGCAATTTCAATCCAGCGGAAGCTGATGCACTTTCTCACCGGCCTTTGCGGGCTGGCCGTCACGCTGATTCCGCTGGCCGTTGCCGTCGGCGTACTGCGCGGTGACGGCATATTACGCAATGCGGCCTGGAGTTACGTCGCCGTCTGTGCGTTCATCTGCGTGTTGGGTCTCGCCCATCGCCTGCACCTCCTTCTGCATCCCGAGCGCAGCGGCACGATCCTGTCCAACCACACTTCGCATTATCGAGCTGCCGACCGGCACGACGTCCCGCTCGCCGCCCCCGGCATCCCCGCCTGGCTTAGTCGCCTGCCCGGCAACCAGGTGCTCAACATCACAGTGCACGAGAAGCAGCTGGCCATCCCGCGTCTGGCGGCCGGTCACGACGGTTTGCGGATCGTCCACCTGTCGGACCTCCACATGTCGGGCCGAATCACCAAGCCGTACTTCGAATCGGTGGTCGACGAGGTGAACGGCACGCAGCCGGACGTAGTGGCGATCACCGGCGACCTGGTCGAGCGGACCCACTGCATCGACTGGATTCCGGACACGCTCGGCCGGCTCCGCGCTCCGGGCGGCGTGTACTACGTGCTCGGCAACCACGACAAGAAGGTCGACATCGACCGGCTCAACCGAGCGCTGGCTAACGCCGGCTTGATCCACGTCGGCGGCACATGCCGGCAGATTACGGTACGCGATACGCCGCTCGTAATCGCCGGCAACGAGCTCCCTTGGTTCGGCCCCGCCGCCGACATGACAAACTGCCCCGCGCACGACTCTAATGGCTTGCCACTTCGCATCGTACTCGCCCATTCGCCGGACCGCTTCGACTGGGCCCAAGCGCACGACGTCGATTTAATCCTCGCGGGCCACAACCACGGCGGCCAGATTCGCCTGCCGCTGCTGGGCGCAATCCTATCACCCAGCCTACACGGAGTCCGCTACGCCGCCGGGGCATTTCGCGGCGGCAACACGGTGCTCCACGTCAGCCGCGGCACCGCCAGCCTCACGCCGATCCGCTGGAACTGCCCGCCGGAGATTGCGGTGCTGATTTTGCGGGCAGCCAACTAAAGAAGCACTGCGTCACACCTTTTCAATCTCCACGCAAATTCCGCCCGCGCGGATCGCCTGGTGTACCCGTGTGAACCACAGCTCTTTTTTCCACCGCAGGCGCATCGATTCGCACAACTTCATCAGCTCCTGGCGATTGTACGTGCGGCAGCACCACACTCGGCTCGTCCACGCGCCCGAGAAATTGTCTTCCGTGGTCAACAGCAGCATCCGGCCACCCGTGCGCATCACGCGGGCCAGCTCGCGCAACCCCTGGCTCGGATCGGGCAGGTGCTCCAGCACGTAGCCGCACGTCACGCCGTCGAACGACGCATCGGCAAACGGCAGGCACGAAAGGTCGGCCGCCACGTACGAGGGCCGCTCGCTCTTGAGCCGCTTGCGGGCCCGCTCCAACATGCGGTGCGACAAATCGATGCACGTGATCTGCGTGCCACGGTCGGCAAACTCCAAGAGGTGCTTGGCGATCTGACCGGCCCCGCTGCCCACGTCGAGAATCGACCTCATCCCGCGCAGGTCGAACCGCCGCGTGCTGAACAGCCGCTTGCCGAGCGGGATGTGCAGCGACAACATGCTGCACGTGCTCAATAGCGCACCCTTCGGTCCGCCATAGACGTCCTTGACCTTCTCGCGATACTCGTCGTCACTCAAACGATGAACCAGATCGTTCTCGACCATCCGATTCAGCGCGTCGATGCCGCTCGGCTTCGACCGCGATTTCTTGCGCTCTTTTGGCGAGGAGAAACTGGACATCTCATCACACCTGATTTGCATCGCCCGGGGTCGCAGTGTACTCCTCTCGCTCCGCGAGAGGGAAATCATCTCGCGGAGCGAGACGACTACATTGACATTACCGGCCCCCTCGTCCTGGCACCTGCAAAACCCGTTCCGCAGACCCCGGGCTCCTTACAGGTACACGCGACGATTGTAGATATACCATTCAAACACTAGCACAAACAAGGCTACCGCAAGTACGGCCTTCCAAACCTCTTTGCGGGAAGGCATTTGCCCCACGCTTGCCGCCACATCCACGTGGCCGATGTGGATGTCGGCCGGCGCCACGGTTTTCGCCTCCGGATCCTGGCTCGGCCGCACCCGCACGTCGCTCTCCTGGCGATCAAACAGGTTGACCGCAAATCGCTCAACGACCTGGTCACGGCGGCGGACATCGTACACGCCCAATTCTTGCGTGTCGTGAAAGGCAAACGCATCTTCGGCCGAGCGCTTCACCGTGTGCTCCTTCCCCTTGGGATCGACGACCGTCAGCTCCGGCGCGTTGCCCGTCACGCGCAGCTCAACCGGCCGGCCTGGCCGTGCCTGAGCGATCTGCGAGTCCTCGGTGCCCCCGGCCAGGTACTCCAGCACGTTGAGCCAGAACGTGGGGAAGCTCAGCCGCCGCGGCCAATTCGTGTTTGGCAGCAGGGCCCCCTCTTTGTCCCGACCGACAATCTCGAAGCCCAGCACCACGTCTTGGTAAGCATCGCGCGGCGCGATGGCCGCAATCGACCCGGCCGTGGAGTCGATCAGCACCGACGCACCGGGCGGCGGATCGAGCACGAGACTGTCGTACAGATCGACGTTGCCCAATTCGACGCTCGTCAACAAGGGATGCGCCCGATCCCAATCAATAATCTGCGGCAGCGAAGCAACGTGCGACGCTTCCACCTTTGTGTCTACTTCCACCTTTCCGTCCGGCCGACCGCTTGCGTCTTCGCGGCCCCGCCACACCGGCCCCGGCGGCAACCGCCCGATCAGCACAGTATTTGCTCGCGGCATCGACTTCAGCGCCGCTTGATCCACCTGATCGTAAATCACGAGATTGTAAGCACCGCTATCGACCGCCTTCTTATATTCGTCCGTCTCCAAATAGCTCGGCGCCTGAATCTGAATTTCGCCCAACCGCCCGACGCGCTGCGTCTTGAGCGCTGTCTCCAGCGCCACGTTCCCCGGCGTGATCAGCAGCACCCGCCCCGGCTTGGCGTCGTTGAGCGCGGCGAAGCCCGTGTCGTCTTGCGCCAGCGCATCGCGTGTCGCGCCCTCGCCCAGTTCATATTTCAATTTCGCGGTGAGCTTGCCCATCGGCGCGTCGGCCAGCGGAAACACCACACCGCTCGATTCGCCGGCTTTCACTTCCACTTCTTTCGCGTCCAGAAAATGCCCATCGAGCGACACCTCGACCACCGCCTTCTGCGTTTGGCCCGTGAAATTGGCGACCTGCACAAACGCCTGCCGCTCCTCCGGCTTCGCATCGCTCCGCCGCGTGGCCAAGGCCGTGATCGCCAGATTCTCAGCCTCGAGCGACCCGATCGGCACGTACACCGGCTTCAAGTTGCCGAGCGAGAAACCCTTCACGTCCTCGAATCGGCCGTCGCTGAAGATGTACACGGTGGCTGTCTGCGGCTCGACGACGTCGACTTCCCCGCCACCTGGGATTGTGACAGACCGAGGGTTGGCAAGCGCATCGGCCAACTCAAGCGCGCCGCGCAAATCGGTGCCGCGGACCGACGGCTCGATCGTGGCCAGCCGCTCGCGGAGCAGGCGCCGATTGTCCGTAAATTCCTGCACCACCTGCGGCGTATCGGCAAAGCTGATGATCATCGCCGTCATGCCGGAGCTCATCTGGTCGATCATTCCGTCTACCAGCTTCTTCGCCTTATCGAGCCGATTCTTGGCCTCCGCCACGTCGGTCGCCGACATGCTGGCCGAATTATCGACCAGAAAAATGAACCGGTCGCCGTCCAGCTTGGTGCCTTCCCAGCCCGGCCGCAGCAGCGCCAACATCGCCAGGGCCACTAGCAGCAGCTGCAGAAACATGAGCAGATTCTGCCGCAGCCGCTGCCACAAACTGTTGACGTGCAGATCCTCAATCGACCGCTTCCACAGGTACGTGCTCGGCACCTCCAGCGGCAGCCGCCGCAGCTTCAAGAAATAAAGCGCAACAATCGCCGGCGGCACCATGGCCAGCATGGCCCATTGCCAGCCGCTCAACGTGTTGAGGAACAAGTCGAACATAGTCAAGGGTCGAGAGTCGAGGGTCGAGGGCCAGAGCGAGCTGTCTGCGCGCTCGGTCGCTGGACGAGTGTGGAGCGCAATCCACTTAACATTCGTGCCACTCGTTCTGACTCTCGATACAACTTGTCATAGTCCTGCTGTTGAAGAAACCCTTGCTGTTTAGCAATTTGAGCTTGGGAAACGACTTCCATTAGGGATCCGTACGCAATTTCGAGGAAACGAGCGAAATCAACATCCGAAGTTCGTCCGCTTCCTTCGGCAATATTTGACGAAATCGACACGGCGGATCGACGCATTTGACTAACGAGTCCAAACCGCTCGTTATCAGGAAACGTGCGCGAAACCGCGTAAACTTGCGTGGCAAGTTCGATTGCCTTCTGCCAGACTTCCAACTTCTCAAATCGAAACATGAAAGCTATTCAGCCTCTGGCCCTTGACCCTAGACTCTTGACCCTCGACCTCTCACCGCACCAAGCCACGTCGCCGCAAGTAGCTCCCGATCAAATCCTTTACTGGCGTCTGGTTGTTGGCAAGCAGATAGTTCATCCCGCGGCGGTTGCAGAACTCCTGTGCGCCGGACACGAAGGCGTTGAGCGTCGTCTTGTAGCGGGCCAATAGGGGAGCGCTGACGGTGATTTCCGCAATGTCCTGATCCTCGCAGTCGACCAGCTTGAGGTCGCCCTTCACGTCCGGGTCGAGCTCCTCCTGGCTGAGAATATGGATCACATACACGTCCATCTGCTGAGCCATCAGATAGCGCAGCGCCGGCTCGTAGCCGCTCTTGTCCATCAGGTCCGAAATCAAGACGACGATCCCCTTGCCCGTGTTGCGGACGCAGAAGTTCTTCACGCCCTCCGCCAGCGACACCGTCTCGCCCGCCTGGATGCCGTCCAGGTGTTCGAGCATCCGCCACACACCTTTCCGCCCGCGCATCACCGGCCCGCGATTTCGAGCCGACTGCCCCAGCGTCTCGATCCGCACGCGGTCCGTGCGAATCAACCCGACGAAACCCAGCGCCGCCGCCAACTGCTTGGCGTAATTCAGCTTCGTCGGCTCGCCGAACTCCATCGACAAGCTGGCGTCGATCAGCGTGAAAAAGTGCAGGTCCTCTTCTTCCAGAAACAACTTGATAATTAGCTTGTCGAGCCGCGCGTACAGGTTCCAATCGAGCGACCGCAGATCGTCGCCCGGCACGTAGCTGCGAAAATCGGCAAACTCAACGCTCTGGCCCTTGCGCTTACTGCGCCGCTCGCCCTTCATCCGCCCACGAAACACTTTCCGCGTGACCAGCTCCAGCCGTTCCAGCTGGGCCATCAGGTCGGGCGGCAAGAGGTTGGATTCGGTGAGTGGCGGCATGGGGGCTGAGGCGTCGGGTGTCAGGTGTCAGGAAGCGCGTCGTAAGTTGTTATAAGGTGGCGTCGTGGACGTAAGTCCTTAAAGTTTCGAAGGGGACACGACAGTGTGGACGTAAGTCCTTAAAGTTTCGAAGGGGACAAGTGCGTTGCATGGTGTCGCGCGACGGAGCTTGGGGGGTTTGGGAAATTCGCGTAGGAGGACTGTCATTTGAGCGCACGGGCGATTCGATGATTTGCGCAAGTGATTTGGACGCAGGTTCTGCGCATACTGTGGGCGCGCGCCGCGACCGGCGGTCCAACAAGGAGTTGGATCGATGGCATCGGCGGCGTGTATACTTGTGTTCACTATGAGTCTAGCCGTGTAGGTGGCCAAAAGCGATAGGGAATTAGCGGAGCAGCTTTAGCAGGAGCGAAACGAACGGCAATAACAACGCCACCAATATCCCGATGATTGCTGGGATCAGGAGAACGAACGACTCACACATCTGGCTATTTCGTGTTGGCATCCCTGGCCAAATGCGAACCTACTTCCGCGGTCGGTCGGAATCTTCATTCGTCATTCGTCATTCGTCATTTACGGGTCACGCACTTGCCGCCGCCGGAACCTTGCCATCCTCCGCCTTCTCCGGCACTTTCTGCAGCACCTCCGTCAGCACTTTGTCCGTATCAATCCCCTCGGCCTCGGCCTCGAAGTTGAGGATCACCCGGTGCCTCAACGCGGGCAGGTAGACTCGCCGCACGTCCTCAAAGCTGACGTTGTATCGGCCAGAGAGCAGGGCCCGCACTTTCGCGGCCAGCGTCAGCGTTTGCGCTCCGCGCGGACTGCTGCCCCATCGCAAATACTGGTTGGTGATCGGCACCGCAAACGGCCCCTCGGGGTGCGTGGCCAGCGTCACTCGCGCGATGTAATCCTGCACGTGCGGCGCCACGATCACTTCCCGAATCAGCTGCTGCCACTTCACGATCTCCGCCCCGTCCATCACCTTGTCCGGCACCACGTTCACGC
Organism: Lacipirellulaceae bacterium; assembly: GCA_044868555.1. Classification (GTDB taxonomy): domain Bacteria; phylum Planctomycetota; class Planctomycetia; order Pirellulales; family Lacipirellulaceae; genus JABDGM01. The sequence continues at coordinate 62,647 of JBIOWO010000054.1, forward strand.
CCTTGGTGGTCCGCTCAATAATCGTGTTCAACTCCTCGCGGCTCGAATAGCCGACGACCAGCTTGAAGAAGAACCGGTCGAGCTGCGCCTCGGGCAGCGGGTACGTGCCTTCCTGCTCGATCGGGTTCTGCGTGGCCATCACGAAGAACGGCTCCTTCAATTTGTACACGTGCCCGGCGATGCTGATCGACCGCTCCTGCATCGCTTCCAACAGGGCCGACTGCGTCTTCGGCGTGGCCCGATTGATTTCGTCCGCCAGGCAGATCTGCGTGAAGATCGGCCCCTTCTGGAATTGAAACTCGCGCTTGCCCGCCTGATCCTCGACGATCATGTTCGTGCCCAGGATGTCGGCCGGCATCAGGTCGGGCGTGAACTGAATCCGCGAGAAGTCGAGGCTCAAGGTCTGCGCGAGCGTCCGCACCAAGAGCGTCTTGCCCAGGCCGGGCACGCCTTCCAGCAGGCAATGCCCGCCCACAAACAGGCAGGTCATCACGCCGTGCAGGATGTCGGTGTGTCCGACAATCACGCGGCCCAGTTGCTTGTAAACGGCCTTATACCGCTCGCCAAATTCCGCGGCACGCTTTTCAATCGATTCAGCTAGTGACATTAGGTTGAGTGTTAAGGGTTGAGAGTTGAGGGTTCAGAATTCGTCATTCATTCCGTTCGCGATCAGGATCGACGCCTTTGTCCTTCCACACTTGCTTTTTCGCCTTCAGCAGTCGCGACGTGTAATCGTCCGGCGCCTCTTCGGCCGGGGCTGCCGTCTTCGGTATCACCGGCGGTTGGGAGCCGGGCGCGGTCGGCCTGGCCTCGGCGGCCTGGATCGCATTCGGGTCCACCGCTGCCGCTGCATCCGGCTCGAATCGCGTCGCCGCCCGCCGGCTTTCGATCGATTGCGTCACCTCCGCCTTCCGGCTCCGCAGGCGATTCATTGTCTCCGGCGTCGCGCCCGCCAGTTCGCGCCGCAGCACGATCTGGGCAAACCGTTCCCACACCGGCACGAGCCACAGGAAGCTCAATTGCACGCGCCGGACAAACACGTCGGCGAAGAACAAGCAACTGGCCGCCAGCACCAGCCACGGCCAAATATCCTGGCTGGCCACCGCCTGTGGCAAGTCCCGTCGATATGGATCGACCGCCAACTGCAGCCCCAACGCCTTCTCCGCGCTCTCCTCGGGCACGTCCGGCAACGGCGGCAGCAGCTTACCCGGCTCGCCGCCTTTGGCTTGCAGTTTGGCCATTGATTCCAACAGCGGCGAGTTCGTTTCCCGATCTCGGAACTCGTCCGAATAGCCGATGTTCACGCCGGTGCGGATCATCGCCTGCCCGGTCCCGGGCGTCACCATGATCATGTAGCTGCCCGGCTTGGCCGATTCAAACTCGCCCACGTACCGACCCGGCGCGGTCTGCTCGACCTCCAGCGGAATCGACTGCATGTCCGGCCCGAGCACCGAGCCCGTCATCGATTGGTAGTTGAGAAACTCATCGTCCTTGTCGAGAGCGGAAATAACCACCTGTGTCTTCGCGCCTTGCACGTCGGTGGCCACGGCGAACTTACCCGTGTCGCCCGTCGGCCGCATCGACCATCGTACCATCTGGCTGAAGAAGCGGTCATACTCATTCCAGCTGGTCCATGCCGAGGCCCACCGCTGACCGGTATCGGTCGTAAACGCCACGCTTTTACCAAGTCCGTACGTCCACGCGGCCAGGATCGTCGAGTTGGCCGCCTCGCTCGGCAGCGGCGATCGCAGGATCACTTCCACCAGCGAATTCTCCTTGACGCTCGTGAGCACGAACCCGCTCACCACCGGAAACGTGTCCTCCAAGCCCTGCACGATCTCGTGCTGCGTGACAATTTGTGGGCTGACCGGCGGCTTGGGTTCGTACACCAACGGCCGGGCGATGCGCCGCGCCTCGCGCTGGAAAATCTTCGGCAGCGCGTTGGCATTATTGACGACGTAGTATTTGCCTCCCGTCTGCGTGGCAATGGCCTGCAGGGTGCTGCTGCCCGCCGGTCCGTGCGAGCCGACGGCCACCGTCGTCACTTTCACGCCGCCTTGCTTGAGTGCGGCGATCGTCGCGGGGACCGGTGCGCTCGGATCGCCGTCGCTGATCATGATCATGTGCTTCACCGCGGCGTCCTGCAATTTAGCGAGCGCGACCGCCGCCTTTTTCATTCCCGGGTCGAAGTCAGGCATGTCGCCGATGTTCATCCGATCGATCGACGACAGCATCACGTTGCGGTTTTGCCCGACTCGAACCATCCCGCCCTGATTCTGGCCCCACAGCCATTGATCGGAGTTTCCAAAATAAACCAGGCCGCAGTAATCGCGCGGCCCAAGTGCCTTGACGGCCTCCTTGCTGATGACCTTCTGCCAATAATTTGCCTGCGGAATCTCGCTGGCGTGCATGTTCAAAACGAGCGCGCCCACAGGCACCACTTTCGCGCTTTTGATCTGGAAGTCGACCGGCATCGCCTTTTCCAGCTCGGTATTCGACCAGCCGCCGGCCCCGAAACTGTTCGGCCCGCCCAGCATGATCAGCCCGCAGCCCAGCTCCTCCGTGTTGCGCACGAGCATGCTGATCTGCTCGTCGGAGAAACTACTCACGCTGGCCGAGTCCTCCCCGCTGGAGCGCGGCACGTCGGCCAGGATCACCGAGTCGTAACGTTGCAACTCCGGCAGCGAAGTGAACAGCCGATTGCTCGGCTGCACCGTCACCTCGATCCCCTCGTTCCGCAGCCGTTCGACCAGAAAATCGTTCTCGCCCGTCGTCTCCCAATTCTCGATCAGCAAAACCTGTCCCTTTCCTTCGACGTGCGTAAACGCCGTAGCCAGGTTGTTTTGGGTGAGCGCGTCGTTCTTGGAATCGTTCGGCACGAATCGCGCCTCGTACGTGTAGAAGTCGGGCTGGTCGATCTCCTCGCGCAACGTGAACACGCGCTTGCCCGGCTCGACGGTGATAGGCGCCTCGGCCAGCGTTTCTTCGCGGTCCCCCGCCTTCCGCACAATCCGAATTTGCCCCGCCACTTCCTTGCCGCCGCCGTCGAGAGGCGGAGAATTATCGAGCACCACGCGCAGCTCAAACGGCTGCCCGCGCCGCACGTCGGCCGGCAAAGCTACTTTCTCCACCGACACTTCGCTCTGCCGTTCCAGCGGCACCGGCATCACGTCGATGCTCACGCCCGCGTTGGCCACCGCCCGCGCCTGCTCCAGCGCGTCGCCCATGTTCTGGTTGCCGTCCGTGACAATCACGATCCGCTTGGCCGCGTCGTGCGGGAACATCGCCATCGCCCGCTGCATCGCCCCAGCCAGGTTCGTGTAATCCGGATTCAGCAAACTCTCGACTTTGGGCACCAGCTGAATGCTGAAGTCCACCGGCGGCACCTCGACCTCCGCGTTCTGCCCGAACACCACCACGCCGGCCCGGTCTTCCTTGTCCGCATTCCGCTGCGAACGAATCGACGCGTTGACGTAACGGATCATCGCTTCGCGGCGGGCCTCGGGAATGCTCAGCGACTGATCGAGCAAATAGATAACCGTCAGCCGGTCGCTCGTCCGCTGGTACTGCATCTCGGCCAGCGCCGCCACCAACAGCGCGAGCACCGCCGTCCGCAGGACCAGCGCCATCAACCGCCGCCAACGCCCCAGCCCGCTCAAGCTGCGGAAGCTATACCACCACATCACGGGCAGCAACCCCAGCAGCAGCAGATACCACGGGCTATTGAATACAAGCATGTGGGCGAGGTCGCTTTTGCGACCGGGCGGACTGGGATTTTAAGCATGTCGATACGAATTACTTTCCACTTAGCCTACCGCCAACCGCCAAAACTCTCAATTCCTGCCGACAAATCCAACGTTTGGCGGCACATGCCGAATTCCGGCAGGTTCAATCCGAGTCGACTGCGTGCTGATTCCGAGTGCGCACGGCTATAATCGCCATTTATGGCCCACGGCAACGTCACGCAGATCCTGCAGCAGATCGAATCGGGCGACCCGTCCGCCGCCGAACAATTACTGCCCCTGGTGTATGATGAGTTGCGCAAACTCGCGGCGGCAAGGCTGACTCGCGAAAAGCCCGGCCAGACGCTGCAGGCGACCGCCCTGGTGCACGAGGCCTATCTGCGGCTGGTCGGCGACAATCGGCACGGTGAGTCCTGGGACAGCCGCGGCCACTTCTTCGCAGCCGCGGCCGAGGCGATGCGCCGAATCCTGATCGATCAGGCCCGCGCGAAAGGTCGTCAGAAGCGCGGAGGCGAACATCGCCGCTTCGATATCGATTCCATCGACGTGGCCGTCCAGGCGACGCCGGACCAACTCCTGTCGATTGACGACGCACTGGACAAACTCGCACGGGAAGATCCCGCCGTTTTCGAACTGGTGAGGCTGCGATACTTTGCCGGATTGAATGTCGAGCAGGCCGCCGCCGCGCTCGGCATTTCGCCCGCCACCGCATACCGACACTGGAATTACGCCCGCGCCTGGCTGCACGCCGAGCTACTGGGCCAGGGCAAATCCTAGAAGCGGTTCGACAACCCCTCGCCCGGTCCCGGTGAGGGACCGGGAGAGGGGCCTTGAAACGGCGTCTAGTCGGCGTACGGCATTATTCGGTGTTCTTTTCCAGCCGCTGAGAAAGCGAGCAATAAACGTCGCATTGGTCTTTAGAGCCAATCCTATGAACTCCCTCTCCCTCTGGGAGAGGGCAGGGGTGAGGGCATACGTATGAACACAACCAGTAACCAGGCCCGCGCGATCTTCCTCGAAGCGGTCGAGCAGACCTCGCCGCAGAACCGCGCCGAATTCTTAGATCGGGCATGCGAGGGGAGTCCGGACCTCCGCGCCCGAGTGGAACGGTTGATCAAGTCTCACGAACAACTCGGCACGTTCCATGACAATCCTGGCTTAGCCGCTGACACGGACACCCGACACCTGACACCTGACACCTTGCTTGAAAGCCCTGGCACGGTAATCGGGCCGTACAAGCTGCTGCAGCAGATCGGCGAAGGCGGCATGGGCGTGGTGTTCATGGCTGAGCAGTCCGAGCCGATCCAGCGGACAGTCGCGCTCAAGATCATCAAGCCGGGGATGGACACGCGGCAGGTGATCGCCCGCTTCGAGGCCGAGCGGCAGGCTCTGGCGATGATGGACCATCCGAATATCGCGAAAGTTCTGGACGCGGGAACGACGGGCGAAGGTGTCAGGTTTCAGGTGTCAGGTGTCACTGAAGAACAGCCTGCCTTGTCCCTGACACCTGACACCAGACACCTGACACCTAACTTCGCCCGCCCCTACTTCGTCATGGACCTCGTGAAGGGCGTTCCCATCACCGACTACTGCGACCAGCAACACCTCACCGTCCGCCAGCGCTTGGAGCTGTTCGCGCAAGTCTGCCACGCCGTGCAACACGCCCACCAAAAAGGCATCATCCACCGCGACCTGAAACCCTCGAACGTGCTCGTGGCCGAATACGACGGCCGGCCGGTGCCCAAGATCATCGACTTCGGCGTGGCCAAGGCCACCGCGCAGCGGCTCACCGAACGCACGATGTTCACCGAGTTAGGCCAGCTGATCGGTACGGTGGAGTACATGAGTCCCGAGCAGGCCCGCTTCAACCAGCTCGACGTCGACACCCGCAGCGACGTCTACTCGCTGGGCGTGTTGCTCTACGAACTGCTCACCGGGTCGACGCCGTTTGGGGGAAAACGGCTGCATGCGGCCGCGTTCGACGAGATGCTGCGAATCATTCGTGAGGAAGAGCCGCCCAAACCCAGCACGCGCTTAAGCGCATCTGGTTCCCTCCTCCTTGCCACTCAGCGTTCGTCCGGCCCCCTCCCCTCGGCGGGGAGGGCTGGGGAGGGGGGCTTCCGCGATTCTGCCACCATCGCCGCCAACCGCCAAACAGAGCCAGCCAAGCTCACCAAAGAAATTCGCGGTGATCTCGACTGGATTGTAATGAAGGCCCTGGAAAAGGACCGCAACAGGCGCTACGAAACGGCCATTGGTTTGGCTCGTGACCTGGAACGCTACTTGGCCAATGAGCCTGTGACTGCCGCGGCGCCCACTCGGCTGTACCGAATCACCAAGTTCGTTCGCCGCAATCGCGTTCCAGTCCTGGCCGCGTGTCTCGTCGTCTCCGCAATCTTGGCGGGCATCGCCGCCAGCACGTGGCAGGCAGTCCGAGCGACGCGGGCCGAACGAACTGCTCTAGCCGAGCGCGATGCGAAGGAGCATGCGCTGAGTCGAGCATTGGCCAGCGCGGACGCTGAACGAGCGGCCAAGGAACGCGAGGCAGCCGAGCGTAAGCAGGCAGAAGCTCTTGCAAGCTTTCTGATCGGCGCCTTCCAAACGCAACAGCATGACATCCGGGCCATCGCCGAAGTGCTCAATCACTCAACGCAAGAGCTGCAGGATGCTTACTCGGATAGTCCTGCCGCCGCGGCGCTGATGGCCACAATTGGACGATCGTACGTTGTATTGCGCCGATTCGACGACGCCGAACAGATGTACCGCAAGTGTCTTAGCGTGGCTAACGATCCGGCGCTGATCGACCGCGTGCATGGCGAATTGGCCACTTGTTTGCTCCGGCAAGGTAAGTCGGATGAGGGCAGTGAAATGCTTCAAAAAGTGTTCCTTGAAAGGCTCAAGCGATCCGACAGTGCCGATGCCATCGAGTTGAGCAAGGCCTGGTCGGGGCTGCCAACCGCGCGCGGGATTCCCGAAGGCAACCACGGGATGGATGGGCTCGAGCTCGATGGCTACGGGGACTACGTGGTTTTGCCGCGCTTGTACTTTGATGGCCGCCCGCCTTGGACGCTCGAAGCCATTGTCAAACCCGTGGAGATTGACCAATTGAATCCCGACCCCGGATCCTCGACCGGCTGGACGTCCCTCATCAGCACGGCCGACGTCGGCGGAATCTCTCTGGATACCACCCGGCGTCGCTGGGCGATTGAATTGTATACGGCAGCCATGTCATCCGACGATTGGTCAAAGAACTATGCCGCGGCATCCGCCCGCAATGAGGTCGCGCTGCACGAATGGCAACACGTAGCCGGTGTGTGGGATGGAAAGGAATTGCGTCTCTATCTCAACGGCCAATTGCAGGGCACGTGCGCTGGTATCGACTACTGTCCTGTGCTTTCCACGGCTCCGATGTTTCTCGGGGCGGATCCCGACAACGTAGAATTCGTCGCTGTCGCTCAGGGGTTCTTGCACGGCCGGCTGCGCGCCGCGCGCATCTCGCACGGCGTCGAATACACCGATTCTTTTTCACCGCCCGAACGACTCGAAAAGACGTCAGAGACGATCGGCCTGTACGACTTCACGATTGATACCGGACGGTATGCGATGGATCGTTCGGGCCATGGGAATCACGGAATCATCATCGGGGCGAAATACGCCAAGTCCGACCACTAACAACTGATACCCCAAACCTGACACTTAAAAAGTCGGCCGGGGAGAGCTCGCCGGCAAGCTAAGCCTCTCCCCGGCCTATGATCCGCCGTGTGGCGGACGCCACGGACCACCAGCGCACTGTCTGCGCGCCGCGGTCCACGGCTTTTTCATTGTAACGCAGACCGAAAAGAGAACGCTACCATGGCCCGCAGTACCCAAATCGATTGGTATTCATTTCACCGTTTCAGATCACGCCGGCAACGGTCGCAGCATCGGGGCATACGCCGGCGGCTGGAGCGCGCGCTGCGATTCGAGCCGCTCGAAGACCGGCGGATGCTGTTCGTCACTTACGGGCCTGGAGGGGCTTGGACGACGACAGACTTGTCGTACAGCTATTCCAACTTGCTTGACGGAAGTTGGGCTTCGGGCCTTACCAACCAACAGGTCCAAGAGGCTGCTCAGGAGGCCATGGGCGCCTGGTCGGCGGTGACGCCGCTGACATTCACCGAACTAGCCGATTTCGGTCCGATGCCAACAGCGGCCGACGACTTATACTCGGCGACGAGTAGTCCTCAGATTCGCTGGGGACATCACCTCATCGACGGCCCTCCAAACCCCCCGAATCCCAACACGCTCGCCCACGCCTATCAGCCCGGGACCGATGGCCGTAACGGCGACATCCATTTTGACAACGGTGATACGTTCGCCGTCAACCGTTTTCTCGAGACTGCGACACACGAAATCGGGCATGCCCTCGGCCTGGATCATCCCAATGGCGACGTGGGGGATTACGATGGTGACCCCACGACCAATGAGTGCCCTCCGCCATTTCCAGCAGTCATGCACGCCTGCATCGTCAATGGCGACGCCTGGGACTATATCGGTCTGGGATCAGCGTACCTGCTGCAGGACGACACGGACGGCATGCAGTCGCTCTATGGCACAGGCCTCGGCTACGTGCTGAACCTGAACAACGAGATGCACGTCTATGGCACTTCCAGCGCCGACAATATGTTCGTCTCCTACGATTCGGCCGTGGACTCGATCACCGTCGCCTCGGGCACCAACGCGTTCCAGTTCCCCGGTCAAGGCGCCAACGTTTCGAGCATTCACATCCACTCCTCTCTAGGCGCCGACACGATCACGCTCGGCGCCTTGCCGGCAGGAATGAGTTATGAGATCGATGGCGGGCCGGAGACGGCCATCGGAGTCCCAGACTTTGACATCCTCAAGCTTCTTGGCAGCACCAGCGCGGATACGTTCACGCTCGACAGCACGACCACAGGATCGCTCAGCGGGACGCCCATCACGTTTTCCCGATTCGGGTCGATTGAAATGGCGGGCCTGGCTAACGGCGACTTATTCAACATCGCCGAGTTGGCTGCTGGCGTGAAGCTCACCATCAACGGCGGCAATCACGACGACGTGATCAACGTCGCCAACGGCGCCGGCGGCACAGTGGTGCGGGGAGAGATCATCATCAACGGTGACGTCGGGGACGATACCGTCAATCTCGCGCCCAACGCCCCGACCACGATCTTAGCGATCACCGGCGCCATCACCTTTAACGGCGGCGATGGCGACGACACGCTAAATATCGGCAGCGGCTTCGCCGACGCCGTGACCGGCAACATCACGTTCGACGGCGGCGAAACGGGCGGCAGCGCAAACAACAAGCTCGTCTTTCACGACACTAACCCGACTTACCAGGTGGCCTACGACATTGGCAGCGACTTTGTGACTCGCAACGGGCTTCTCACACAGAGCGTGAACTACCAAAACACACAAGTGATCAACATTCAAGGCGGCGGCGGGAAGGATGTTGTCAATGTCAAGAGCAGTGCCACCACGACCATTCAGGCCTTCGGTTACGGCGGCAACGACGAATTCAACATCGGCAACGGCACCGTCGAGTATCAGCCGGCGAACATCTACAACGGCGGCGGTGGCGTCGACTCGATTAAGTTCGACGACAGCCAGTCCACGTTCAATTCGACGATCATCGCGCAGCCAAACCAAGTCTCGTTCTTCGGCGGCGTGTTCTGGGCCAGCACCAGCACTTTCGAAACGGTCAATTGCTACGCGGGGATCGGGGACAACACTGTCCGGATCGAGGGCGCGATTGCACAGAACCTGTATGTCGCCACCGGCGCCGGCACCGACGAGATCATCGCCACGAACTTCGCCAACCAGTTTCCAAGTGGTCTCGGCTTCACGACCTATGCCGCCGATTTTGATCTGGGAACCGGGCTGAATTATCTGACGGTTGACGAAACCGCTGGCGTCCTCACGAGCTTTGACCTGTACCCCACGCGACTGGCGTATGCGGATTTTCCCGCTTTTGAGAAAACCGATTTCAACATTTACAATGTCACCGGTGGCCTGACGATCAAAGCCAGCGACGACCCCAATGGCGTCCGCGTTTACGGCACGCCACCCGTTTCGGCCGGTTATCAACATACGCTGTTCCTGAACGGCGGCGCCGACCAGGTCACGCTGTTCCCGCACGATGCGACGGGCAGCATCACGATCCAGGGCAGTCTCGGCATCGGCGGCGGGACCGACATCGACCTCGTCCAAATTCAAGACGACGCCTCGACACTTCCCATTAGCTATTCCTTCACAAACCCATTCGGCCCGGGCACGACGAGTATCGGCGGCATGGGCGCCGCTAGCGTCGGCGCCGCTAGCGATGTTGAGAATATCCTGATCAATGCCAGCTCCGGCAGCGACACGTTCGATATCCATACATTTCAATCCGGTAGCTCGCTGTCGATCCAGGCCAATGTCGGACAGGACGTGGTGCACATCACGCCGACGGGCGGCGACGTCTCCGCCGGTCTTACCAACTTGGGCGCGTTCAATTTCGACGGCGGCGAGGGCTTCGACTATTTCCGGCTCACCAACGTCAACAACCCCGACGCGTGGAACTACACCAGGGCCGCCGACTATTTTCAGACCACGCGGCAAGGCGGGCCGGCCTACCTTCAGACGTTCAGTCAACAGAGCGTCGAATACATCGACATGACGGCCGGTCCCGCTGCCGACAACTTCTTTATCCTCTCGACGCCCCCTGACACGTACAACACGTTTCGCGGTGGGGGCGGAAACGACGTCTACACACTTGGCAATGAAATGCAGACCAACGGCATCGTCAGCAACGTGGCCGTCGTCAACGACGTAGGCGTCGGCGCAGGCGTCGACTCCGTCGTGATCGACGATCGCGCCTCCACGACCGGCAAGCGTGTGCACGTTGACCAGTATTTTGTCAGCGGCGTGCCGGGCGACACGCTTTTCGGGCCCGGTGGCTATCTGTACCACGTCAATATTGCGGGCACGTTAACCCTCCGCCTTGGCAGCGGCGCAGACCAGGTCTTCGAGGCGACGACTTTCCGCGAGGCGGTGATGGAAGAATTCGTGCTCGAAGGCAATGACCCCACCAGCGCGCCGGGCGATTCCCTGCTGGTGACCATGTCCAGCGTAACCAACCCGGTGTTCACGCCCGCCGGCGCGGGTGCCGGCACTTATTCCTTCGACGACGCGGCTCCCATTACCTACAACGGCTTCGAAACGGCCTCCGCCATGTTCGCTGGCGACTTCGATGGCAGCGGGACCGTGGACGACGCGGACTATCAGGTCTTTCAAGGCAATTTCGGTAACGCCGTACCACCCGGAACCATGGGAGACGCCACCGGCGACGGCATGGTCGATACGGCCGACTACGTCGTCTGGCGCAAGAACTTCGGCGTGACGCCTCCGGGCAGCGGCGCCGCTTTGGCCGAGGTCAACGTCGAGCCAACACGAGACGCAATGTCCGCCAGAGATGTTCTCCCGGATGCGCCTGAAGCTTCGGGCACGCCTTTGTCCACGCTCCTTTCAGCGCCACTTGACGTGATGGGTCCAACAATCAACCATTTACACTCACCGCGGCATTGGCGGGCACGCGAACCGCGATTTGTGGCAGGGAACCGCGATCACGGGCTGCTTGCGTGGTTGGCGTCGCGCGATAGCCGTGTACCTACAAGCCACGACGGTCTCGGGGCGATCGCGAAGACTGATGACGCGGCCCGCGCCTTGGCGGCGGCTCAAATTGCCGCGATCGATACCGCGTTTGATAGGGCTCTCGACACGATGCTGACGGACGCCATCTAACTCCTGGCACCGCACAACTGCAATCCGCGCTCCGATCGCTCGAGACGAACTGACTCTATGCGCATCGACACCGAGCAGTGTTCGGCCGACAGCATTTGCAGTGTTGCGATTCCCCGCGACTTCAACCACGACGGCACCGTCGACGCCGCCGATTACGTCGTCTGGCGCAACGGCCTGGGAACGATCTACACGCAGAACGACTACGACGCGTGGCGGGCCCACTTCGGGCAAACGGCCGGCAGCGGCGCGGCCGGGTACCCTCTGGGTGCCTCCGCCGAATCGCTGTCGGCCGCCGTGCCCGAGCCATCCACCTTCGTTTTGCTGCTGCTCACCGCTGCCATTTTGCTCGTAATTTCCCGTGGGCCGTCGCCGGCCAAAAATCGTAGCTGAAATCGCTGGGCCGATCTGCTACGCTCGACCATGCCATCGTTCAACAACGGCGGGCAGCGCGATTCTCCTGCGCCTTTCCGAGTGAAACCTTTCGGTAGCCCGACTATGCTGGCCGTCATCGAGCATAATCCATGACCAAGCGGAGAAACTCCATGGACAACACCCACCGAACCGGCCAATTCTCCCGCCGCGAATTCCTCCAGCGCACCGCCGCCGCCGCGAGTGCGGTCATTGCAGCACCGACGTTCGTCCCAAGCCGCGTCCTTGGACGTGGCGGCGAAACGCCTGCCAGCGAACAAGTTCACATCGGCGTGATCGGCGTCGGCAATCGCGCTCGCCAGCTTATCGATCAGATTCCCGCCAGCGGCCGCGTCGTCGCCGCGGCCGATTGCTTCATCAACCGCGCGGCCGACGCCGCCAAGGAGCGGAAGGCCGATTGGAAAATCTACCAGGATTACCGGCAGATGCTCGACCGCGAAAAGCTCGACGCGGTCATCGTCGCCACGCCCGACCATGCCCGCACGCGGCCGTGCATCATCGCCGTCGAGGCCGGGCTCGACGTGTACGCCGAAAAGCCGCTCACCGTTTACATTCGCGAAGGCCGCATCCTGGTCGACGCGGTCCGCAAACACAAACGCATCTTCCAGGTCGGCACGCAGCAGCGGACGATGGAGATCAACCGCTTCTGCTGCGAGTTGGTGCGTGAGGGCAAGCTCGGCCCGCTCAAGGTCGTCAGCGGCGTCAACTATCCCGGCCCGCGCCGTTACGAAGGCCTGCCCGAAGAGCCGGTGCCAGCCGGTGACGATTGGAACACCTGGTGCGGCCCGACCGAGCTGCGGCCGTTCAACAATCAGCTCCAGTTCGGCTGGATGCAATGGCGCGACTACTCCGGCGGCGAGATGACCAACTGGGGCGCCCACGGCGTCGATCAGATCCAGTGGGCCCTCGGCAAGGACAACACGGGCCCGACCGAGCTCTGGCCCGAGACGCCCGGCCCGAACGGCAAGGTCTCGATGAAATACGCCGACGGCACGCTGGTCCGCTTCGAGCGCGACGGCGCACCGATGGGCGGGGCCGTGTTCGTCGGCGCCAATTGCAAAATGGAAATCAACCGCAACCGCTTCGCCACCAATCCGCCCGACTTCGTTCAGAACGCGCCCGCCCCGGCCGTCGCCGACAAATGGGAAGGCGACGGCTGGATCGCCAGGCCGCACATCCAGAACTGGCTCGACTGCATCAAGTCGCGCGAGCTGCCAAACGCCGACGTCGAGATCGGCCACCGCTCGATCAGCGTCTGCCACCTGCTGAACATTACCCGCGAGCTGGGCCGCAAAGTCCACTGGGACCCGGCCGCCGAACGCTTCCCAAACGACGACGAAGCCAACGCCTTGCTCGACCGCCCCCGCCGCGCCGGCTTCGAACTGCCACAAGTGTGAGCGAGCAATTCAACCGCCAAGAACGCCAAGTTCGCCAAGGAATTAAGCATTGAGCATTCTAATCTGCCTTTCTTGGCGCACTTTGCGTCCTTGGCGGTTCAACGATATTAGTTTATAAGTGCCAGCATGAAATTCGGCATGGACTTGTTGCTGTGGACCGATCGCATGCACGACGGCATGGCGCCCGTGCTTCGAGAGCTCAAGGAGATCGGTTACGACGCCGTCGAAGTGCCGATCTTTCAGCCGGACGTCGCGCTGTGCCGCGAGTGGGGCAAGCGGCTCGCTGACCTGGGGCTGGAGCGGACCGTCGTGACCATCTGCACAGCCGACGGGAATCCGATCTCGCCGGACCCTGGCAATCGGGCCGCTGGCGTCGACGCCATCAAGCGCACGCTCGATTGCTGCCAGGCGCTCGGTGCCCCGATTCTCTGCGGACCGATCCACTCGGCCCTCGGTCACTTCAGCGGCTGCGGTCCCACGGCCGACGAATGGAAGTGGGGCGTCGAAAGCATGCGCCGGATGGCCGAGCACGCCGCGTCGACCGGCGTCACGCTGGCCGTCGAATATCTCAACCGCTTCGAGACGTATTTCCTCAACTGCGCGGCCGACACGGTGCGGTTCATCAAAGAAGTCAATCATCCTAACTGCCGGATGATGTACGACACGTTTCACTCGAACATCGAGGAAAAGAACACCCGCGAAGCAATCCGCACCGCCATGCCGTACACGGTGCTGGTGCACATCAGCGAGAACGACCGCAGTACGCCGGGCCACGGCAACATCCGCTGGCAGGAAACATTCGACGGCCTGCGCGAAGCCAACTACGACGGCTGGATGGTCGTCGAAGCGTTCGGCCTGGCGCTCCCCGAAATCCTCCCTGCCACCAAAATCTGGCGCCGCATGTACGACAGCGAAGAGCAACTGGCCCGCGACGCGCTCAATTTCATGAAGGCGGAAACCGCGCGACGGAAATAATCCCCCGCCCCCGGCGAGTCCGCTTCAGCGGGCGGGAGTTGCAGCCCGAGAAAATTGACGGCTCGTCCTACTTCAAAGCACAAACCGCTGCACCCGGTGATTCATCGAATCGAGTACGTGGCATCGCCCTCGGCTGTCGAGCACCATCGCCCACGGATTGTTGAGCTGCCCCGGCTGGCGGCCGAACTTGCCCCAGCAGCCCACCGATTTGCCGTCGAGCGTAAACTTCTGCACGCGGTTGTTTCCGTACTCACACACGTACACGTGCCCCTGGCCGTCGAGGATCAGGCTATACGGATACCGCAATTGGCCCGGCTCCGTCCCCGTCGTGCCCCACGATTCGACAAGCTTGCCCTGGTCGTCGAACACTTGCACGCGGTGATTACAAGAGTCGGCCACCCACAACAGGCCGTCGCCGCCGATCTCCAGATGCTGCGGCCGCAAGAACTGGCCTGGCTCCGAGCCGTGCCCGCCCCATTCGAGAAGGTACTCTCCCTCCGGTGTAAACTTCTGGATGCGATCGTACTCGCCATACTCGCCGACGAAATAGTTGCCTTCCGCATCACGCACCGCGTCGGTCACGAAACCAAACTCGCCCGGCCCCGGCCCCAGCGTGCCGCCGATGGTCCGCTCATCGAGCAGCTTGCCTTGTGGCGTGTAGGTCAGCACGCGGTAATAGTGCGTATCGGCCACCAGCAGATTGCCGTCACGATTGTCGAACGTTAATCCCGTCGGTCGGCCATTGGCATGCGCCGGCGTCTGCCACGCGCGGATGAAATGGCCGTCGACGTCGAACACCTGGATGCGAGCTGTCATGTCGACGATGTACAGGTGATCGTCCTTGTCGATCGCCACCGCCCGCGGCTTGCTGAACTGCCCGTTGCCGATGCCCAGCTTGCCCCATACCTTGTCCGGCACGTCGGCGGCCGCCGCATCCCTTGAGCAACCACCCGTCGCCGCCGCCAACGCCGCTCCCGCCGTCAGGCAGCCAAACTGCCGGCGATCGATCATCAACTCATTCCGGCGACGAAATTCCATAATAGCAACGATCATTCACAAACGATTTTGAACCACGGATTACACGGATGTCACGGATAAAGGCCAGACTTCAATTCTCTGCTACCTCTGCTTCCTTCTGTTAATTCTTTTTTGAACAGGAGGTTGCAGGGGAAGCAGAGGTGGAGAAGGTCGATTCAAGACGCAGCGCTTCTCATCCGTGCTATCCGTGTCATCCGTGGTCAAGTCGAATTGCATCCGTGGTCCCGCCGTCGCTCCTGTCGCCCTTCCTTCAATGTCGCGTAAACGGCGCCGATTGCAACGGGTTTGACGGCCGGCCACGGTCGAAAGTTGAAGTCTGCCAAGGATTTACGTGACGCCCGCGACCCGTCCGTCGCTTGACCCGCGCCGTCGACCAGCGGTATAGTTGTAGATTCGAGAGCTCGCTAATCGCCTTGTGAACCGCACGGCCGCGGGGCACCGGGGGCGGACGGCACGGGAGGCGGCGGCTGCCGCGCGTGCTATGAGTCCAGCCCGGCCACGGGTAGAGAAATCGGTGGCCAAGGTCCGCCCGCCGTGTGGCTGAAAACCATTTGCCCATGCCGCCGATTGTCATCGACATCCGTAACGCCGAAGACGCGCGCGACGTCGTTCATCGTGCTGTTCAGGCATTGGCGGAAGGGCAGCTCGTCGCGTTTCCCACCGAGACCGTCTACGGCCTGGGCGCGAGCGCCTGCCGGCCCGACGCCGTGGAGCGCCTGGTGCAGGCCAAGGGTCGACCCGGCGGTGTGCCCTTTGCCCTGGCGATCAAGAGCGCCGAGGAAGCCACCGATTTTGTGCCCGACTTGAGCCCGCTCGCCCGCCGGCTGGCCCGTCGCTGTTGGCCCGGCCCGGTCACGCTGGTGGTCGATAACCAGCACAAGGACGGCCTCACCGAGCACTTGCCCAAGCCGGTCCGGCAGTTAATCACTCCCAACGGCACCATCGGCCTCCGCGTGCCCGCCAACGACACGCTGCTCGACGTGCTGCGGATGCTCACCGGACCCATCGTGCTGACCAGCGCCAACCGCAGCGGCGAGCCCGACGCAGTGTCGGCCGAGGAAGTCGTGCAAGCCGTCGGCGCCGACGTGGCGCTCGTGCTCGACGACGGCCCGTGCCGCTACGGCCAACCTTCCACCGTCGTGCGGGTCAAAAACAACCACTTCGAGCTGATGCGCGAAGGCGTCGTGGGCGAGAGCACGCTGCGGCGGCTGGCCAACGTGCTGGTCCTGTTTGTGTGTACCGGAAACACGTGCCGCAGCCCCATGGCCGAGCTCTTGATGCGGGCGCAGTTGGCCGAGGTTCTAAAGTGTAATATAGAAGAGTTGGAAAGTCGCGGCGTGATCGTGATGTCGGCCGGTGTGCAGGCGGCGCCCGGTTGTCCGCCGGCGCAGGAGGCGGTCCAGGTGATGCGCGAGCGGGGCCTGGACCTGGTCCGGCACGAAGCGCAGCCGGTCACGGAGCAGCTCGTGCGCCACGCCGACGCGATCGTGACGATGACCCGCAATCATCGGCAGGCGATCGTCGACCGCTGGCCCGACGCGGCCGACCGCACCATGCTGCTGATGCCGGACAACGCCGACGTCGCGGACCCGATCGGACAAACAATCGGCGCGTATCGCCATTGTGCCACCGAGCTCGCCGCCGGAATCCAGCAGCACGTCGAAAAGCTGAAACGGGAATTGAGTTAAGATTGTGGGAGGCCTCGCCGAGGCCGATTGAGGCTTGCTATTAAGGGACTCTAACAAAACCGTCGGGGACTGTCCCAATTTTTCCGAGTCCGCGAGGGAAAATGGGACTGTCCCCTTCTCCCAGACGGTTTTGTTAGAGTTCCTAAATCCAAATCGGCGTCGGAGACGCCTCCCGCAACGATGAAAGGCCAGTGCGATGAAAATTGCCATTGCCAGCGACCATCGCGGATATCACCTCAAAGAGCGGGTGATTACCATGCTCAAAACCAAAGGGCACACGGTCATCGACGAAGGTCCGCCCAGCGAGGAAAGCGTCGACTATCCCGATTTCGCCGCCCTCGTGGCCAAGAAGGTCGGCAGCGGCGAAGTTGAACGCGGCATTCTCATTTGTGGCACGGGCATCGGCATGTCGATCGCCGCCAACAAGTTTCCCGGCATTCGCGCCGCGGCATGCTCCGACGAAGTCACTGCCAAACTCAGCCGGCAGCACAACAATCTCAACGTGCTCTGCCTATCCGGCGACCTCTTGAGTCCGCGCAGCTCGGAGCGGATCGTCGAAGTGTGGATGGAAACAGAATTCGAAGGCGGCCGACACGAACGCCGCGTCGAGAAAATCCACCAACTCGAACAGGAAAACCGTGGCGCGAGCTGACGTCAGCCGAAGGGCGAGTCTCCGGCCGATCGACCGTCGACATTGTGGCGGACCACATTTGGGATCTGCGCACCGTCGAAAGCGAAACTAACACTGTGTAACCAACCTGCCCAAATTAGGTGGCTGTCGCCGTTTTTTCTCCCACGACATTGATCGGCTTCAGAGGCCTACTTGCCATTCGCGCCTCCGGTGGCAAACAAAGGCGGATGAAAAAGGGGTCAGAACGATTTGTTAGATCGTCCGGACTCCCTACGCGTCTTGTCGCTTCTCGCGACCTTCGGCGACGTGGCCAAAAATTGTCGCTGAAATCCGTCGCCCCTTCTGATAGGCTTACCCTGCGCGATACTGCGCTCGCTCCTTGACAATTTGAACAAC
>JBIOWO010000055.1:0-6125 GCA_044868555.1 Lacipirellulaceae bacterium
GATGTCCCCTTTTCTGATGCCTTTTCTGATGGCCCCCCCCTTTTTTGGCCCCGTGGCCCCGCGCAGCCAGATTCAGCAAGAACTTTTAGCCACGGGGCGTGCAAAACTCGGATCCGGGCGGCGCATCATTTGAGAACGTATCAACGGAAACGTTGCGATGGGCACTATTAAACAAATGCTCAGCGGTTCAGGCACCCCTCCAAACCTGGTTGCAGCGAATGACTGGATGTCGACAGGTTGAAACGGCACTGGCGAGTCCTGCCAATCGAGCGTCGAGCTAAATTCGCTATTGAACTCAAAGGCGGGATTCAGATTCCCGTTTGTGTACTTGCGATTTATCACGTCTGCGGCGCGTAGCACCCGATATTCCAGTGCTTCATAGAATTGCCGCACATCTGTGAGATCCGTCTCACTCATCATTGGAAGCGCGTCTACCAATGCCTCCGTTAGAAAGTTCCTCCCATTCACATCGGCTGCACTGTAGTATTGCCCCGTATTCGATTCAGGAGCTGCGGCAATTGCCGCCCAACGCTTATCGGCGATGCGATCAAGATCCCTGGGATTGCCCCACATTCCGCCGCTGTAGCAGAACCCAAGAAGAAATAGCTTGTCTACGTCGCGCCAAATTGGGTCGTCAAAGAGCGATGCAAGTTCGTTATCAGTCAGTGCAGCAGCTTCATTCTCAACTTCTGCAAGCTGCAAGGCTTCGTCACCTCGACCAATTACGCGACCTTGACCAGTAACTCTCTTGGTGTGTTCGTACAAATGATAGTCTGGGTCGTTTGCTGCGACTGGTTTGAACCATTCTTGCTGCACCGGCAACTCAAGTTCCGCATCTGGGTTTGTCTTGTAGGGCATCGATGTATCAGGATCGAACTTCCCGCGATACGCGACACCGTGGCCGGACAAACTTAGGATGAATAGATCGTTTGGTAGCAGGCGTGACTTAACTTCATTGACCGCATCAAATAGTTTTCTTTGGTTCTCTGCGTCCGATAAGGTCAACTCTAGTGGCGTCACATCGATTTCAATCGAACTCGATAGACCTCGAAAGGCATCCGTCAGCAACGGCACGTCGACCTTTCCAAAATCACCGCGACCAGGGCCGTAATTCACGCCGGCAGATAATACGTGAATTCTTGGCAACTTCGCGACCCACGCCTCCTGTTTTCCGGCCGGGTTAATTCCGGAGCCGACGATCGTGTGTCCGTCATCGGACACGTCGGTGACTGAATTGAGCTTCCAACCCTCAAGTGCGGACGCACCTTTCAAGCGATCGTCAAGCCGCTGCGTTCCCGATGCTTGTGTCCAAATGAATGGAACTTCGTCCACAACGGACCCGTTTGCCATGAAAGTGCTCGTACCCAGAATAATGGAACCGTCGGCTGAGACCGCCGACGCACTGCTGTGTTGTGATCCGAGAAGAGTACTGATGTCCTTCATGCCCTCTGCGGCAGTCCAACGGAACGCGTTGGCCCCACGTTGACCAACTACCACATTGCCATCCGAAGAGATCGCTTTGGCAGAACTTACAACCGCGCCAGGCGTGGAATCCAACGGGACCATACTGCGACCACTCGCATTCCAGATAAAAGCGCGAGGTCGCCATTGGCCAGGCAGGTCTGGAGCAGATTCCCCGACAACGAATCTGCCGTCTGCGGAAATTCCATGTGCATAACTGTAGTCGTCGCCAGGCAGCGCCCCCAAGAGTTGGATTCGGCGATCCGTCGTTGTCCAAATGAATGCCTGTGGAAGCCCGTTCGTGCCCACGACGACGGAGCCATCGGCGGAAACGCCTTCGGGTTCACCGCTTCCACCACAGCACGTGGTCAATTCAGTCATGCGGCGGACGTCAGCCGTCCATCGAAATCCTTCCACGTATCCGGTCGGTTCGATTCGCTTTACGCTGGAACGACCGACGACTACAGAGCCATCTGCCGATACGTCAAACGCCGCACTAGCAAATCCACCGTCAGGTAGAACGCCTAAGTCCTCGGTGAGTCCGTCGGTCCAGCGCAACGCCCGCAAATTGGATGCACCCACTGCGACCAAGCCGTCCGCCGATATGGCAAGAGCCGAACTGTGGACTGCACCATTCGGAATTCCGAGCGGAGTGAACGTGGCGGCGGTAGCCGGGACAATTAGTAGCGCACTTATAAGGATGAGAAGTAGGACTTTGACGCGTGGCGAAGTACCGCTCGTTTGCCCAAGTTCCGACAGCCGCCGACAAAGCGATTCAAACGGTGATTGATTTGGCGCTCCAAATCTATCTGCGATTACATTCATGAACAGCAAGCCTATGTCGTTCGAAAGGATCATATGCCTCGTCTGGGAAACGAGAAATGCGCTCAAAATGAGTGGAAGTGGATGAACAAAATGCGCAGGCGAGCGCATTCATCGCACGTCAACGCGGGGAGTGGCTGAATCTGGGAGCAGCAACTTCAGATGGCGGCGACACTCACTAGCGATCCCAAAGCGCGACGTAGGTAGAAAGGAGGCGACAAGGGTTGTTATGGTATCAGCTCTGGCAAGTCTGTCAATTGGTCGTACCCCCCGACTGGAAGACGCCGTCCCACGAATTCTGTAAATGCCAGCAGTCGAACGGCTGCGAGTGCTCGCGCGACGAAAAGTGACGAAAATGGGACATCACTGATTATTTTGCCTTGCGCGGTCGGCCGGGGCCGCGCAAGGTGAACATCAAGCCGAGGCGGGCCGCCACTTGGCGGACCCACTTGTCGGAGCCCAGTGGCCGGCCGCGCTGGAGGCAGACGCGAATCTGGTCGATTTGTGCGCCGTTGAGCTGCCGGTTGACGCGGGCGGTCCAATTTCGTGGTCGCTCGACCGGCCAGTCGTTCAATTGCAAATCGCCCGCGCCCGCGCCGTGCTGCCGCCGCCACATTGCGCACCAGCGCCACTGTTCGGCCCGAGTCACCAGTCCGGCACGAAGCGGGTTGCCTTCCACGTAGCGGCACAAAGCGAGGAAGTAATCGTCCTCGGCCACTGGAAAACTCTTGAAGCGACCTTGGTAGAGGTGTCCGCCGCCGCGTGTGTGATAGTGCTCATGGTGACGTCGCACGTGGGTCACGCCCGCCCAGCCCAACAGTCGTCCCAGCGCCTCATCCGTCCTGGGACGAACCACGAGGTGCCAGTGGTTGGGCATCACGCAGTAGGTCAGCAGATCGACCGGGTAGCGCTGGAAAGCCTGCGCCAGCACGCGCTCGAACGCGTCGTAGTCGGCTGCCTTGTGAAAGAGCCGCATCCGACCGTTCCCTCGATTGAGCACGTGGTAGACGATTCCGGCTTCGGTGGAGCGGGCAGTTCGCGGCATACGAGCACGTTAGCATCTTTGGCCCCGGCCGCCAATATCAGTGATGTCCCCTTTTCGAGAACGGCCTTTGCGGCAAATCGGCCCCGTTTTGCGGCAAAACAGTCTGTCGCTGTTGGTAATTTGAGCGAGAATGAAGTCTGGGCGGTAATCACTTTCCGGTGGAGAAGTCAGGTGCGTTTCCAGCGATTTGGCATGCTCTTGGTTGCGCTATGCGGCTGCACGATCGGTGTGCAGGTTTCCAGCGGCGCGAACACGTATTATATCGCGCCGACCGGCGGCAGCGATTCCAATAACGGCTCGATCGGCGCGCCGTTCGCCACGTTCACCAAAGCGATCAGCACCGCGGTCGCCGGCGATACGATTTACGCCCGCGGCGGAACCTATAACCTCAGCACGACAGTTTCGATCAGCGGCAGCAAGAATGGCACGGCAGCCAATCCATATCATCTGCTGGCCTATCCGGGCGAGTCGCCGGTTCTCGATTTCCGTAGCCAGCCGTACAACAACAACAACGGCGGCTTGAAAGGCATCAGCCTGAACGGCAGCTACTGGCACATCAAAGGCCTGACGATCCAATACGCGGCCGACAACGGCATGGCGATCGGAGGGTCGAACAACAAGATCGAACAAGTCATCTCTCGCCAGAACCAGGACTCCGGATTTCAGATCTCCGGCAGCAACGTCCCCTCCAACAACCTGATTCTGAATTGCGATTCCTACGGCAATTTCGATTTCGGCAACGAAGGAGAGAACGCCGACGGATTCGCGGTGAAGTTTCGGGATCTGGGGCCCGGCAACGTGCTGAGCGGTGTGCGGGCATGGGAGAATGCCGACGACGGATTTGATTTCTGGCAGGCGGAGCACGGTGTTACCGTGCTCAATTCCTGGTCGTTCCATAACGGCATTCCTGCGGTCTTCAACGATCCCGCCGGCTATTCTGGCGACAGCAACGGCGTAAAACTTGGGCACGACAGCAGCAACCACATGCTGACGAACATGCTGGTTTGGGGCAATGTGAAGCATGGCATCGACATCAATGGCAATGCGACCGATTTGGAAAGCACCCCGCCGTTTGACATCGCGCGCGGGGTGAGTGCCTTCAACATCACGTCAGCCAGCAACGGCGACCGAAACTTCTACTACGACGAGGATCCCACGACGGCGTCACCGCCGACCGCTCATATACTGCGAAACAATATCTCTTTTGACGGCATTGTCCGGATCGATCCCGGCAACACGGCCGATCACAATACTTTTGCTGGTCCGGGCGGCACGCCAGCCGGCCTCGGTGCCACGGCCGCGGACTTCGTTTCGACCGTGGATCCGGTCGCCACTCCAGGCAATTACCATCCGGCCGGAACGGGCGGCGATCGCAGCGGCACTACCATGCCGGTCCATGCCACGGGCCCGGCCGTCGCGCCACGGCTGGCCGACGGCAGCTTGCCGCCGCTCGACTTCCTGCGACTCGAGCCCGGCAGCCATCTCATCGACGCGGGTGTCAATGTCGGCCTGCCGTACAACGGCACAGCGCCCGACGTGGGCTGGTTCGAAATGGGCGTTGCCGCGCCTGCGCTGCCCGGCGACTACAACGGCGACAACGTCGTCAATACGGCCGATTACGCGGTGTGGCGCAAGAACCTGAATTCCGCGGCCGTGCTTCCCAACGACGTTACGTCGGGCACGGTCGACGATTCGGACTATTCGGTTTGGCGGGTACACTTCGGCCAAATGCTCGGCTCCGGCGCCACGGCCGGCTTGTCCAACGGCGCCGCGGTGCTGGAGCCAACGACGATTTCAAATCTCGCGCTAATCAACGCGCTATTGGCCGCGGCTTCACGATACTTCTTCAATCGCCGCCAGTGATTCTTCCGTCACATTAGTCGGACGAATTGCGAAGTACAGAATCGCAATGCCCAGCATAATGGCGCCGGCTATGGCCAGCGCCCGTCCGCCGCCTTCTGCGGACGTAAGCTTTCCGACGATCATAGCGGCGTTGATCAAGACGCCGAGCGCTGGCACGACGACCGGCACCTCGAATCCCCCCGGTGGCTCGCCGGGCCGCAGCTTGAGCACGATCAGCGACGTGTTGACCACCATGAACGAACACAACAGCAGCAGGCTTGTGGAGGATGCGAGTTGTTTGACCGCATCCTCGCCGCCGGAAACGGCCAACACCAGCACGACGGCGAGCAAAGTCAGAATGGCGACCCAGGGCGTGTGGCGCGTTTGGTGCACGCGGCCGAGCACAGCCGGCATGAGGCCCTGTCGAGCCATGCCGTAGAGCAGCCGCGAGCCCATGATGTAATTGATCAGGACGGTGTTGGCGACGGCAAACAGCGTGACAAAATCGAAGGTCCGCAAAGGTAGCCAAGGCGCCGCGCTGCCGGCGACGCGCGCCAGCGCGGAGATGCTGGGATCGCGGAACTGCTGATGCGGAACGACGGAGACCGCCGTGACCGCGACTCCGATGTACAGCACCGTAGCCACGAGCAGAGCCAGCACAATTCCCCAGGGCATCGTGCGACGTGGCTCCTTCACTTCTTCCGACACGTTGAGCATGTCCTCAAAGCCGATGAACGAAAAGAACGTCAGCACCGAACCGGCCAGCAGCATCGATCCACCCAGGCCATGGTGCAGCAACTGGCCGTTGGCGTCGAACGTAGCGTGCGGCGTTTCGAGATAGTTGATGCCGCCCCAGAACCGAATGCCAATCGCAATGATGAATATCAATCCGCCGACTTCCACAAACGTGCACACGATGTTCGTCCACATCGACTGGCGAATGCCCCAGAAGTTG
>JBIOWO010000056.1:0-9421 GCA_044868555.1 Lacipirellulaceae bacterium
CGCGACTTACACAACTTTCCAAATTTGGCCGAAGGCCATGCCTCACCGTAGCCTAGGGCAACGCCCTAGGAAAAATGTCGATCATGTACGTTTGGCCGAAGGCCATATTCACCCTTTCGATCGTCATGCAATTCCGATGCGCCATGCAACGGATGATGAATATGGCCTTCGGCCAAAGGACGGAAATGGTCCCACGGGCCTGGGGCGTTGCCCCAGGCTACGGTGAACCGAGGCCGTTGGCCAACAGAATCAAGTTATTCTCGTGACCATCCCAACAACCTAACCGTTAACCAAAACAAAAACAGCCGGGGAGAGTTCGCCGGCAAAGCTGATCTCTCCCCGGCCCATGATCACGTGGGCGAGTTTCTCCGAAACTCGCAATCGCGTCTCGGAGAGACGCGGCCACGTGTCGCCACGTCTCCAGCGCACTGTCTGCGCGCCGAAGGCCACGGCGTTTTCATTGTACCGCAGACGCACGAAAGAACATCCCCATGACTCAACGCGTTTGCCTTTGTCGCTTGGTCGTTGTGATCGTCGTGGTAACCGGTTCAGCCTCCGCCGCCCACGCCGACATCTATCAGTGGGAGTACATCAACCCGGCCGACCCCAGCCAAGGCAAGCAGCAAAGCGCGACGCTCGCGCCCGATGGCGCCGGCGTCGATGCCGTGCCTGGAGCCGATTTAGACGAACGAAACTTGACCATGGCCCATCTAGTTGGCGCGGACTTGACCGGCGCGTCTGTATGGGGAACGAACCTGACAAGCGCCAATCTAAGCCAGTCGAACCTTACCGATGCGATTCTCTTCAGTGCCACTCTGTTTGACGCCGACTTCACCGGAGCCAAAGTCCAGGGGACAAACTTCAACTCATACTTCCGAGGGAGTGGAATCACGCTTGCGCAGCTTTACTCCACGACCAGCTACCAGGCCCACAGTTTGACGGGCATCAATCTGGATGGCCACAACATGATTGGTGGCAATTTCGCCGGCCAGGACCTTACAAATGCGAGCTTCGGTTCGGCTACGCTTACGGATGCCAACTTCCGCGATGCAGTTCTTACCAATGCGAACTTCGGCGGCGCTTCAGGTGGCATGTGCATCATTGGCTTCTGCTCGTTGCCTCCATCTGCCACGCTGACGGGCGCCGACTTCTCCGGGGCGCAGGTGCAGGGAGCGCATTTCGGTGGCAGCGGAATCACGCTCGGGCAGCTCTATTCCACGGTCAGCTACCGAGACCACGATTTGTCAGGAATCGGTCTAGGAGCCAATGACTTTACTGGTGGTAACTTCGCCAGGCAGAACCTGACAAACGCCTCATTCTCGGGTGCCTTCCTGACGGGCGCCGACTTTCGAAACGCGATCCTCACCAATGCGCAGTTTTATGATGCTACGCTCTTGGGCGCTGACTTTACTGGCGCGAACGTGCGCGGGGCGCGCTTTTCTCGAATCCAAACTTGTTCGTTCCGCTCCTGCAGTTATTCAGGCGGAATCACGCTGAAGCAACTCTACTCGACGGCAAGTTACCAGGCCAAGGATCTGAGCGGCATTTCGCTGTATGCCCACGATCTGTCCAGTGGAAACTTCGCCGCGCAGGATCTAACCGATGCCTACTTTTATTATTCGACGCTGACCGGCGCCGACTTCGCCGATGCCGTGGTCCGCGGGGCAAATTTCCGTGCCACCGGACTTACGCCAGCGCAGCTTTACTCCACGGCCAGCTACCAGGCTCGCGATTTGAGGGGAATCGCTCTGTCCGGCAACCTTGCTGGTTGGAATCTAGCCGGCCAAAACCTCATCAATGCGGATTTCGATAAAGCGACACTGACAGGCGCCGACTTCTCTGACGCTGACGTCCGTGAAGCGAACTTTGAAAAAGGCATCCCGGCCCTCGACTTCCCCTTCGGGACGGGACTTTCGCTCGATCAGCTCTATTCAACTTTCAGCTATCAGGGTCACGATTTGACCGGAATTCGACTAGTTGGAAATGATCTATCCGACGCAGATTTCACGAACCAAAATCTCACGAACGCAGACTTCAGAGCGGCCAAACTGGACCGCGCCGACTTCACCGGCGCAGACATACGACGCGCGCGATTCGGTACACTTCGCATCGTGGTGCCGGGAATCAGCCTCGAGCAGTTCTACTCCACGGCCAACTATCAACGGCGTGACTTGCGAGGTGTGCTGTTTGGCGTGCTCTTTGGCGACCTTTCCAATGCTGATACTACCAATGTGATTCTGCCCGGCGGGCACATAAACGGCATTGATTTGAGCGATGGCGAACTGCTCGTCGTCAGTGACTATGAAGGCAAAGCTTACGCCGAGTTGGATGTAGTCCCCATCACGGTCGACCAGCACCTCACGATGGCCCCCGGCGGGACGCTGCGGATGGTGTTCGAGGCGGATGCTTGGGACTCGACCATCTCCTTCGCGCCCGGCATCCCAGTCACGCTCGGCGGCACGCTGGAGCTCACATTCGCCGACGATGTGAATCTCGCCACCCAGCTCGGCCGCACACTAAAAATCTTCGACTGGACCGGCGTCACCCCCACCGGCGCCTTCGCCGTCTCCAGCCCCTACGCCTGGGACCTGTCGAACCTTTACACCACCGGCCAAGTCACCCTCACCGCCATCCCCGAGCCGGCAACACCGATGATGTTCATCGTGGCACTGCTCGCCATGCTGACACATCAACGCCGCAAATACTTCGCGATCAATCCCCCACCGCCAGCCGTTCCTTGATCGGCGGGTGGCTGTGCAGCAGAAACACTTCGACCGGGTTCGGCTCCGGATCGGCCTTGTTGAGCTGGGCCAGCTTCTGAAACGCGGTGCGATACGCGTCGCGCAACCCTGTGCGGCGGAGCGCATAACTGTCGCACTGCCGTTCGTAGTGCCGGCTGATGATGTTCTGCAGCGGGCCGAGCACCAACTGAAACGCCGTCAGCGCGAACATCACCAGCGGCAAGCTGCTCACCGGCACCTCGGCCGCGCTCGGCACTCCCGCCCACCACCGGATCACCCAATCCACCAGCCAGAAACCCAGCAGACTGAAGACCACGCCCGTGGCGATCATTTTCGGGATGTGGCGATGCACGTGATGACCGATCTCATGCGCGAAGATCACCTCGATCTCGTCCGCCGAAAACTTATCCAAGAGCGTGTCGCCCATCAGCACCCGCCGCGTGCGGCCCAACCCGGCTAGCATCGCGTTGGCCTTCGACGTATCGGCACTCAGGCCCATCCGATACACGCCCTCGATCGCCAGCCCGGTGCCGTCGGCCAGGCGGCGCATCCGCTCCGCCAGCTCCGCGTTCTCGATCCGTTCGATCTTGTAAAACAGCGGCAGAAACACCACGGGCGCAAGCTGCCCCAGGATCACGCTGACCACGAAGAACGCCGCCGCCGCGATCAGCCACCAGTAAGTGCCCGTGTGCCACATGATCCAATACAAGCCGGCGAACATCAGCGCGCTGAGCGAGATCGCGAGGACGTTCCGCAACAGCCAATTCCGAACCCATCGTCGCAGCGACTGATTGCTCAGTCCGAAGCGGTGCTCGACGATGAAGCCATCGATGAACGACAGCGGCAGCGACACGATCACGTGCAAGCCAACGACGATGACGAGCAAATAAAGTAGCCGCCGCAGCGATTGGTCGCCGACCAAATTCGGAAACTCCGCCAGCCACGCATCCAGCGGCCGCGCAAACACAAACGCCATCAGCGCCAGGTAGACGAGATCGACCGCCATGTCGGCCAGCGTGAAGCCGAGCGATATCCGCCCATACCGCCGCGCTTCGTCGCGCTGTTGGCCGGTCATTCCATCGGCCGCGGTCGCTGCATCGGTAGGAATCGTTTCGTTCAAATTCATCCCCTTTTCGTGAGTACTCGGAGCTTACGCCACGACGGTCCGCCAGGGACTAATTTTCGGCGTCAACCTTCGGATCCGCTCGAATTTCCGACAGTCTTCATGCTGACAACTATTTCTTCATAGGTGGCCAATAATAGTTGCTGAAATCGGGTCCGCGATTCGCTATCCTGACCCTCGCAACAATTCACATCCGGTTAGTCGCTGTGGCCGCTTCCGTCCGTAGCGTGCCCGCGTACGATGTGCGCGCAAGCGACAACCACAACAGTCCCGAATCGCAATCACTACCGCACATACGCCATTTGCCCAATTGCTCAGGGCGACCCCCACGTGTCCTGTGACCCTTCGAAACTTTAACGACTTACGTCAACGCCTCGTGACCCCTTCGAAAAAACAAGGCCCTTTTGACACAAATCGCGTGACCCCTTCGGAAATTCCCGACGTTTTTTGAAACTTTGCCGACCGATTGGAATCGCTCGCGACGAACGGCGCGTCGTCTTGTTCTTTGACAATTCACTGCCTCCAAGACAACATCCGGGCGCCGCGCTTCGCGGCCACCAGCCGGCCACGCTCAAGTTGCGCGCACGCTTTTTGGGATCACCTGACCCTATCGAGTGGTCTGTCAGTTGTGATCTGATGTAGCTGAATTCGCAAGAATTCAGTCCTCTGATGTCCTCATGCAAGAATCTGAAGTCTTGCGACATCAGCTACGCATCAAATCAGGCCTGACAGACCACTGGAGCCAGCCATTTTTTGGCCGGCGTCCCGTGGCAATTCTCGAATGGGCTCTCAAAACCCCCCATTAGGGCTACGGCTTGGTGTGTCGCACCTTTGAGCAGTTGCCTGGTCAATCTTGGGACGCTGGTACCGGTTTTGACAGCCGAAAAATGCAATTCTGGCAGTTCCAAAATGTCACCAAGTCCGCCATTTTAGCATGTGAACCTTTTCCGGTTTCATGCGTAACACCAGTGGCCATCGCCACTTGCCTCATCTACCGAAAGCCGCTAGCAGGCCCCGGTTGCAACATCCGGCACAGCCTTTGCAATAATTCGGCTTTCGACGGTGGTACCGGGCGATCGGCCAATGATACTGGTCTATCCTCTTGTTCCCGCCGTCAAACCGGCGACCCAAGGACGCGCAACCGTTACAATGCTAGGGTCCCGGTCTACTACTCCTGACGACGGGGTCGAATGACTCTTCCCCACTTGGCGTCGAACTCTCTTGAGGAGAGGTTCGTAACGATGACAGAGCATAACACGGAGGATCGTGTCCGCAGAGTGGATTCCGCGCCGGTCGGCTACGGCCACATGACCGACGAGGAATTGCTCATGGAATACCGGCTGACCGGTAGTCCAGCCGTTTTTGAAACGCTGGTGAAGCGCTACGAGCGCGAATTATATAACTATTTGCGGCGATTCCTGAGCAATCAGGTGTTGGCCGAAGACGCGTTCCAGGCCACCTTCATGCAGGTGCACCTGAAATGCCATTTGTTCGATGCAGAGCGAAAAGTTCGTCCCTGGCTATATACGGTAGCCACGAACCAGGCGATCGACATCCAGCGTCGCAACCGGCGACATCGGCTGGTGAGCCTCGATCGGCCCAACCGTGGCCAACAGGATGAGTTGGGTTCGCTGATCGACGTGCTGTCGAGTCGCGAAGTTGACCCGGGCGACGGCATCGAGCAGAGTGAGAGACGGGAGTGGGTCCGCGAGGCGGTGGCTGCGTTGCCAGAGCAATTGCGGTCGGCCGTCAAGCTGGTCTACTTCCGCGGATTGAAATATCGTGAGGCGGCCGATGAGCTGGAGGTTCCGGTGGGAACCGTCAAGAGCCGCCTCCACTCGGCAGTCAAGCGGCTGGGGCAAGCTTGGCAAGACGCTCAGGCGTCGTCGACGTCGTGAAAGCACGCGCGGGCGTGGCGACGATGAATCAACTTGAGTAACACTTGAAAACACGGGGGGAGCCTGCCGACAGCGGTGGGCTCCTCCAATTTCATCCTCTTCCATGCGGGAAGCCATGCGGGAACTGCTTGTCCGCTATCTGATGGGCGAACTCGACGCCGACGAACAGTCGCAATTGGAAGCGCGGCTGCGGGAAAGCCCCGATTTGCGGCGCGAGCTGGCCTATCTGCAAAAGTGCTTCGCCGAGACCAACGATCTCGATCACAGGGTCGCGGAGCCGCCGCGCGATTTGGCGCGGCGGACCACCGAGCGCGTGGCCAGTTGCGAATACGGGTCCGACAATGTCGATCTGTTCGACATTGCCTCCGGCCGCGTGGCGGCCTTCGCCGGCTCGGCCGACCCGCCCGCCGGTTCGCTCGGATGGAGCTTCGCCGACGTCACGGTCGCGGCCGGCGTGTGCCTGGCGATGGCCATGCTGTTGGCGCCTGCGCTCCGCAACAGTCAGGACGCCAGCCGGCGTAACCGCTGCGCCAACAATCAACGTGCGGCCTATTTCATCGTCGCCGAGTATGCCGATCGTAACGACGGCAGGTTGCCGGTCGCGAAACGCGATGAATTTGCCGGGATGTATTTCGTCCGCCTGATCAGCGAGGATTACGTCGGCCTGGAGGAAGCCCGCCGCCTGCTGGTCTGCAGCGGGTCGCCGTTGGGAGAAGCGATCCGACAAGGCCAGGCCGAAATCTTCATCCCCAGCGAAGTGCAGGTAAGCTCGACCGCGCGCCATCAACTGGCCGGCTTGTTCACCACGTCCACCGGCTCTTTTGCCGTGCCCTTGCCGTCGGTTCAGAATGATCGGGTTACGTGCCCCCGCCTGTTCGACACCGCAGCGTTTCCAATCCTGGCCGACGGCCCAAATCTCAACGTGGCCGCCATCGAGAGCCAAAATCACTTTGGCGGCTTACTGGTGACCTATTCCAACGGCTGCGTAAAGTTCCAGACAACGGCCGTCGCGCCCCCCACGGAAGATCGGATCTTTGTCAACGACCTGGGGCGGCCGGAGGCCGGACGCGACGTGCACGATTCCGTTCTCGTTCCCGGCGATCGCACCCCGAGCGTCGATACTTTTAGCTTCTCGCAATAGCCGGGCGGCGGCGGGCACAGGTTAGTGTACTCATCTCGCTCCGCGAGATGAATTCCCTCTCATGGTGCGAGAGGACTACACTCTGTTTCCGTCGCCGGCCGATGATGACTGTATGAACTTCGTCACGCTGGCGTACGCGGTGGGAATGGCCACCCTGCTGTTGATGGCCGACTTCGGCGCACTGCGTGATGTTGCGCTGTTCATTAGTCACACGTTCCTGCTCGACAAGGCCATCCATTTCGCCATGTACGGCCTCCTGGCTCTGCTGATCAATGCGTCGCTCCTCCATCGGTCGCAATCGCGCACCTTCGGCACAATCGCTACAGGCAGCATTCTCGTCGTCATCGTATCCACTCTCGAAGAATGCTCGAACGCCTTCGTCGTGTTTCGCACCTGTTCGCTGGCCGACCTGGCTGCCAATTACCTGGGAATTGTCTGCCTGGGCATTCTGCCGCTGGTGGCCTGGCGGCGGACCCAATCCGAGTTCCGTGCGGCCGCTTGAGGCGAATCGGCCACGAGCACTGTGGCAGCGTTGCATTGTGGCAACATCTCTCAACTGCCGGCCGCTGGCCACGGCATCGCTCCGATCGATCGACAACGCCAACCGCCGCAACGACTTAGTGCGATTCCGCAGCCCTCACCAGCGGCCTTCGGCACGGCCCGGCGCGCCGCTTGCATCCTCATCGCGGCAAGAGCACCTTCGCACGAGACTCTCTCTTCCGCCCTCCACCCAACTCGTGCGACCCATCCCCGGCCGGGGAAGCCTTTGTCCCCTCAGGCTTCCCCGGCCGGCAGATTTTGTGGTAGGCACACTCCGTGTGCCGTAACAGCCAACGCGCCCAGTCCACCGCGGAGTACGTCGGCCAATGGATATTAGTCGCCCGGCTACGGCACGCGGAGCGTGCCTGCTACAAACGTGCTTCGCGCCGGCACATGCTTGGCGCAGGCGAGTCCCGATATCATAATGCCCGCGGCGCTGTTCGTGGTTTCACACCACTTTCTCGTCCCAAAGATTCCATGGCCGCCGCTCGCGAGCACGATCTGGCCACGCTCCGCAACGCCGAGCTCGATGCGCTGTTCGACATCGTGTTCAGCGACTACGAAGCCGACCTCTCGCGGTTCCCGTTCCGCGCGCACGTCTTCCGCCGCGGCGGCACGTTTGAGGTCGAGAAGCTGGAAATGGTCTACAGCTACCGCACCCACTCGACCGATCCCGACCGTGAGATATGCTTCTATCGCTACAAGGGCGGGGAGGGCGAAGGCCTGGTCTGGCAGAGCTGCCAAAACGACGACGTCCGCTTCTTCCGCCGCGATGACATTGCCGACACGGCCGCCGCGTTCCACCTCCGCGGCGATCAGGACTCGGCCACGCGCGACGTGATCGCCGTCCTGGCCCTGCCGCTGCGGCCGATGATCGAATCAAGTAATGACGAGCCGATCGGCGTCCTGGCCTTCGACGCCCTCAGCACCGACGCGGCCGAATCGCTGGAACAACTGTTCAACCAATTCTCCACCGGCCAGCAGCACGACCTGGTCGAACTGGCCGAGCGAGTGAGCCTGTATATCTAGAGACGCGCTATGAGCGAACAGAAAGCAAACGCGGGCAACTCATCCGGCATCCGCAGCGCCAAAATGCCGAAGGTCACGGCGAGCGCCACCCGCGCCGCCCTGGCCGAGCTGATCAAGCGCACCAACCAGACACCGGTGCGAATCACCGACCGGGGATGAAGCTCGCTTCGGCCATCACAGGCGACTCATACCGACTTCCGTTTCGGCGTGCTCGCCGCGCGTAGCTCTTCCAGCGTCAGCCAGTGCTTTTCGAGCGCCTTCCGTCCCGCGCCGGTAAGCCCGTACTGAGTATGGGTAATCTTGCCGTTGAAGGTCTTCATGACGCGGACGTAACCAGCCGCCTCCAATTTGTCGATATGCGAAGACAGGTTGCCCTTGCTCAATCCCAATGTCGACACCAGGAACTTGAAGTCGGCCGTATCCACACCTCCGAGAATCGCCATGATGCGCAGGCGAACTGGTTCGTGAATAATGCGATCGAGTTCCATCAGGCACGGTCCTCATCCTGTTCGAGTTGCGCCTCGTCAAGTTGCCGCCCGACGATGGCTCGAACTCGATGCAATGCCCAGCGGCTGTAGATGTGACCGACCATGGCGGTCAGCAAACCGTAACCGATGATCGGCACAATCATGTTGAGCGGTTCCCAGGAGCCAGCGAATACAATCGGAGCGCCCGCCAAAATCAACATCGCATGCAGTGCATACAGAAACGGCCAGAGCAGGGGGATGTAACCGGTCGCCGGCCGCATCAGAAAGTTCAACGCGACTAAGAACGGCACGATGTACAGTGCCGAAATCGGTTGCAGATACTTGCCCGTCGGCAAAAAACCCAGCAGCCCGAGAATGACGCTACCTACGACGCAAACACCGAATGCCAATCCTATTGTCGCGAGTAGCCACGGCTGTGGGGCGTGCGGAGTCGAGATTGTCACCTGGCCTTCGTCGGCGTA
>JBIOWO010000057.1:0-3037 GCA_044868555.1 Lacipirellulaceae bacterium
TCGCCAATGAGAAAGGTTTTTGAAAGACCGTCAGTAATCTTGCGAAAGCTCGTGCGCGACTTGAATCGATTATTGCTAAGACTAACGGGCAAAATGATGGCGCCGTCGAAGACGTGGTCAAAGGTTCCGTCGCCAGACCGAAACGTGCTGGAGATACAGGCGTAGTCTCCCTGAAGACCTCGGTTGGTTTCGTTGCCGGTGCCCTTGGGCGGCACTCCAGTCGTGCGATGCACGAGGCCCGTTATGTCTTCGTTGGACGAAAAATTCAAAATCTGCATGCGCGGTCGGCTAGGGCACAAGAATACGTCGACGGGAGTCCGCTTCACCGCATCGGGTTGTTCGGAGAATGCTTTTCTAAAGTCCGCCAGGGCCGCTATATTATTCCCTTCAATGTAGGGCAAAATTACGCCGGCCCATGTGAAAAAGCGATCCTTCATTCTGCTCGGCGGCAGCTCCTTCTTGCTGTCGTGATAGTTGTGAGTCGCAATGCCGAGCTGGCGGCAGTTGTTGAGGCATTGCGAGCGGCGGGCAGCCTCTCGCGCAGCTTGGATCGCGGGCAACAATAGCGCGACCAAGATGCCGATGATCGCGATCACGACCAACAGCTCCACCAACGTGAAACCATGTAGGGGCCGGGAGCAGCGGTTATGCTGCTCCCTGGTTTGTAGTTTTCTTCGGCCCCGTACATGGAGATTCTTGGAATGGAACGCACGCTCAACCATCGCTGGTGTGTCGGCATCGACTTGCACAAGGACACGCTCACGGCCTGCGTCTTCTGCCGCTGCTGCGGCGAAGTCTCGTTTCAGAAGTTGCCCTGCAAGTGCCGGAAGCTGATCACGGAATATTTCGCCGTGCTGCCGCGGCCCCACACGGTGGCCATCGAGACGGTCGGCTTCTATCGCTGGCTGTGGGAGCTGCTCGAACCGATCGTGGAGAAACTCGTGTTGGCCGACGCCACCCAGGCCCGCGCGCTGGCCGGTCGACGACTGAAGACCGACCGCGAAGATGCCTACAACATCGCGGAGCTCTTGGCCGCCGGCAGATTGCCGATCGCCTACGCGCCGCCGCTTTCGGTGCAGTTCTTGCGCGATCTCACCCGGCACCGCAACGGCTTCTCGCGGCAGCACGCGCGGGTGCTCTGCCGCGTGAAGAGTATCATGAACGCCAACAACCGGCCTGGTCCGGCGCGGCTCGAGAGCGACGGACTGATCCGTTACCTCAAGGCCCAGGGAGAGAAACTGCCGCAGCGGCACGTCGCCATGCTCTGGCAGTGTGTCGATCAATTGGCGCTCACCGAACGGCAGATCGCCGAGGCCGAGCGGGCCATCGGCGAAGTGAGTGCGCGGGAAGAGTTCCAGGAGGTGTACGCGATTCTCACCAGCTTCCCGGGCGTGGCGCTGGTCACCGCTGCGACGGTGATTGCGGAAGTCGGCGACTTCCGCCGCTTCACCCACCGCAAGGCGATCGGCCGCTTTGCCGGACTCAACCCGCGGGTCTTCGCCTCGGGCGGTAAACAACGGATCGGGCACATCGCCAAGACCGGCTCGCCGCAACTGCGATGGATCTTGCAGCAGGCGGCTTGGACCGCGATTCGTACCGACGAAGACGTCCGACGCGTCTTCCTGCGGATCGCCAAACGCAGCGGCCGCAAGGCGGCCGCTGTGGCCATCGCTCGCAAAATGCTGACTTGGATGTGGAGTGCCGTCGTGAAAGGAGAACCTTACCGCGGCCGCGCGGCGGCTGCCTGAAGAATATTGAACAGCGGGACCTCGGAGTGAAGAACGAGGGACGATAGCTCGCGCCGGCTTTTGGGCCAACGACTCCACGTCGCTAAG
This sequence comes from Lacipirellulaceae bacterium, assembly GCA_044868555.1. Classification (GTDB taxonomy): domain Bacteria; phylum Planctomycetota; class Planctomycetia; order Pirellulales; family Lacipirellulaceae; genus JABDGM01. The sequence continues at coordinate 1,836 of JBIOWO010000057.1, forward strand.
AGCCCGTGAGCGTGAATGGGCATCGTCGCTCGCGCACGAGTTTTCATGGGCCGGAGGCAAGTCCTCGCGAGCTCGAATAGCTGATTGCGCCCCCCGAGGCGTCTTCGAGGTCAGAACCAACAACGAACGAACGTCGGATCGTTCGCCGCGCTCTAGCTGCGCAACGCGAATCAACCGACCCAGCCAAGAGGAGGCAAGCATGTAAAAACCCATCAGCGCTTGACAGGCCCCTACATAGCTAAAACCGCCGTTATACCCGCGGTGCCGGCCGAACGATCGCGCAGCGAATCTCTGGCTGATTGAATGGCGTTTCATGACCGCATCGCTCCATGGCCTTGGTTGCGGAGGTACGTACCCATAGCGCAGCGCTTCCTGTGCTCTAACCGATTGTGTCTAGCAAAAGTCGAAATGGTTGACGACGTTTCGTTGCGCAGACTCACGGACTACTTGCGAATGCTATCGGATTCGCGATGTTGCTCTTGTCGGCCGGCGACGACATTTCGTCGGCGCCGACCGACGAACCATCCGGCGCCGGCGACCATCGCCAGGAAGGCGGTTCCCGGTTCCGGCACGCTTCCGCCCTGGATCAGGGTCATAGCCATGGCGCCGACGCCCGGACTGGCCGAATTGAGCATTCCCCAGTCCGCCAGATCCACGTGACCGTCAAAATTGAAGTCGCCCTTCGAACGCGACACGAGATCGCCAACGATCAGCGATTGATCATTGCCGGGCGGATCGACCCATTCGAGCTGCTTCTCGAACAACCAATTGCTCGCAAAGACCTGCGCGTCCGCGAACGAGATGATGCCTTCGCCGGTAAGATCGACTGGATTGGTCGGTTTGAAATGGGCCGCGTAGTCGTTGTCGTTCTGGAACACGTACTCGCCGAAATCGCGGGTGCGGTTCAGGCCCATCACAAACATTTCCAAGTCGTCAATGATGCCGCGGAAATAATTGGCCGTGCCAGCGGAGGGAGTCGGCGGACGCGGATCGGGCTGGGTGTTGCCGATGCCGGTGTTGGCGCCGACGACCAGGGGGCTCGTGTCGTGCAGGTTTTGGTCGATGACGACCCCTTCGTCGTTGGCCACGCGTTCGATGTTGTATCGACCATTAGCCGCAGCGACGGCTTCGCCGTTCACATAGAGGATGGAACCGCTGCTTGGTCCAAAGGGCCGGACGACAGACAGATGGAACCAAGTATT
>JBIOWO010000058.1:0-9982 GCA_044868555.1 Lacipirellulaceae bacterium
ATATCCGGGCGGCAAATGGTAGCCGCCGCATTGCGGGCAGACTTCCATGGACCCTTCCATACCCCCGCCGTATTCCATGCCGGGCATGCCCATTTCCATGCTTGGGCCGCCCATCTCCAGCGGACCGGCGCCCATCTCCATCGACTCGCCGTAAATCTGGCCGCCTTCCATCGGCATCGCGTCCGGAGACGCCGGATACGAACTCTCGCCTTCCATCGGCGCGTGCTGCACCGTGTCGCCAGATGGTGGGATCGCGGCGATTTCGCCGCCGTCCGGAAGCATCTCTTCCGCGCCCGCCAGCAGCTGAACGGTCGCATCGTCGTCGTCGACAAATTCGGCCGGGTGAACGACTTTCGCCCGCTTTGGCGGCCGGGCGGCAATCTTAATCGGTTCTGCTACGTCGGCAATCATGCCTTGCAAATCGCCGCCGATTGGCGCGAGCAGCGGTCGCAGCGGCTGCGGCGGCAACTCCAGTTGCGAGGCCAATAGCGTCCGGCCCGTGTCGTGGCGAACCCGCACCACGGTTCCCACGTACGGCTCCAAATCGACGCCGGGCACCGACTCGACATAACGTTGAATCGTGCCGGCATTGTCCGTCAACGCAAACGGCGGCAGTCCGCTCGATTCGTCCGGATTCCGCACCACGCGCGCCAGTGGCGCCTGTTGCGGGGCACCGGCCGCCGCGCCGCCCGGCGCACGCTTGGCAGTGGCTCCCGTCGGCGGGGCAAAGGCGAGCGGGCCGGCCGGCCCTACGGCGCCGGTCATGGCGCCCGGGTAAAGGCCGTAACCGGGAGTGCTCCAGGCCGGCGGCTGGGCGGCAACGACCGCGGCAGTGGCCCACACCGCGCACGCGGTTACCGCGGCGACCCACGCTCTCCCCGTTCCGCAAGCGCTGGACATATTGCGTTCCAACTATTCGCACAACCTGCCGGCAACCAGGAGCGTCAAGCTCCCGGCCGAGGCGGCCGGCGTACGCGCCGCGACAGTCCATGCGCTCACGCAGTGGTGCCAGCCTCGGCGTAGGCTGAAGACAAGAAATTCAGATGAGCGGTGCGACTTGTAGCAAACGCGAGTCGCTGCCGGCAAGACCAGTCGACGACCTCACGGGTGAGAAACGAGTCCGCCTGACGGATCCCGATCGGCTCCTAGAAGAAGCCAGCATTGCCGCCGCCGCTATCGACGGGCCGCCTAGAACGACTTGCCCGGGCGATACGGCTTGTTGGGATGAAAATGGCCGTAGTACCCAAACGCCGTCTGGTGACCCGTGGGGAGTTGGTTCTTGTCCCCCTGCGGGTTGAAGTCGCTTTGAGCGGCCATCGACTGCATCCGTCGCGCCATCTCCTGCCCTTGCCGTTGCACTTGCTGATTGAACGCCTGTTGCTGGAGTTGCGGACGCACGAGCGTGTTGTAATTCAAGTCGCTATTGCCGCCGAAGTCTTCGCGAAACAAATTAAGATACGGGCTGGTCGTCGGCCCCGGCGAAAAACTTGAAAACGGCTTTGCTCCGCCCCCGCCGCTGGGCTGAAAATTTACTCGCGACTGAGAGGAGCTTACGCCAGGTATCCCACCCCCTTGGGCGATATTGCGAAAATACTGACTCTGCGCGTTACTCAGAGCGATCTGGTTCAAGCTTTGACTTGAATAACCTGTGCCGATCGATTGCTGATAAATTCCCGTCATTTCCTGCCGCGCAAACCCGCCCGCGCTCGACAAAGGAGTAGCGGATCCCTGGATCGGCCGTTGCGCGTAAGCCGCTGCGCACGACGCGGCAACGCACCCCACCGCCAACAACATTCGCAATCCATGATTCCAGTTCATCGGTCGATCTCCAAGCGGTAAGCGTTCGCGCCGGCCAATCTTCTCCCTTAATTCTACGGCCCGTCTGGCAGCATGACAACGAAACGCAAAAAAGGGCGGCAAATGGCAGGGCGCTTGCACCGCCGCGCTGCCGTTACGTCCCTGCCATACGCAATCAACGATCGGCCGGTTCTCGTGCCCCACACCGCACATTCGTCACAGCCAGCCCTCCGAACGAGGGACCGCCGCCAGCGAACCCTCGCCTTGCCGCCTGCGCCCACGGACCGCTATAGTAGACGCCTGTCTACTGCCGGCCCGATTCGAGCCGGCCGATCAACCAATTAAACGACCTTCCGCAGGGAGCAAAGCCCGACATGGACGTTGCCGCTCTGATTGCCCGGATTCAATCGCGGCCGGACTACGCCGGCCAGCTCGAGCACGTCGAAGTGCTGCCCGATAGGCCGGGCCGATTCGCCACGCCGCACCGCCCGCTGCCCGAGCCGCTCAAAAAATTGCTGGCCGCGCGCGGAATCGGCCAGCTCTATTGCCACCAGGTGGCAGCGCTCGAAGCGGCCCGCGCCGGTCAGGACTATGTCGTGGTCACCGGCACCGCCAGCGGCAAAACGCTCTGTTACAATCTGCCGATCCTGGAGGCCGCGCTCGCCGACGCCAATGCCCGCGCCCTCTACCTGTTTCCCACTAAGGCGCTCGCCCAGGACCAGCTCAAAGGCCTGTTGGAACTGGTAGCCAACGACCCGCAATGGGCGGCCGCGATCCGCCCCGGCGTGTACGATGGCGACACACCCACTGCCCAGCGCCGCCGCATCCGCGGCGAGGCCAACCTGGTCCTCTCCAACCCGGACATGCTGCACGCGTCGGTGCTGCCCTACCATCCCAAGTGGGCTGCGCTGTTCAGCGATTTGAAATTTGTCGTCATCGACGAGGTCCACACCTACCGCGGCATTCTGGGGGCGCACGTGTCGGCCGTGCTGCGGCGGCTGATGCGCGTGTGCGAGCACTACGGCTCGCACCCCGTGTTTCTCGCCGCCAGCGCTACGATCGCCAACCCGGGCGAATTGACAAGCCGGCTCGTCGGTCGCGAGGTGACCGTGATCGACGACGACGGCTCGCCCCGCGGCCGCAAGTATTTCGCCCTCTGGAATCCGTCGCCAGTCGGCCGCGATTCACTCGCCCGCCGCAGCGCGAGTGACGATGCGGTCACGTGGCTGGTCGAAGCCATCGAGGCCGGCGGACAGGCGCTCGCCTTCACCCGCACCCGCCAGGCGGCCGAACTGATTCACCGATATGCCCGCGAGCAATTGGCCGCCGAGCATTCGCCGCTGGCCGACAAGGTGCGGTCCTACCGCGGCGGTTATTTGCCCAACGAACGCCGCCAGATCGAGCAGGACCTGTTTAGCGGCAACCTCCGCGGCGTCGCGGCGACCAACGCGCTGGAGCTCGGCATCGATATCGGCACGCTCGACGTGGCCCTCCTCGTGAATTACCCCGGCACGATCGCCAGCAGTTGGCAGCAAGCCGGCCGCAGCGGCCGACGCCACGACGAAAGCCTGGCAGTGCTCTTGGCCGGCAACGATCCGGTCGACCAGTATTTGCTGCGTCACCCCGAGTACTTTTTCGCCCAATCGCCCGAGCACGCGGTGGTCGACCCGGACAACCCCTACGTCCTAGCCAAGCACCTTACCTCTGCCGCGTTCGAGCTACCGCTCAACAACGGCCGCTCGCCCTGCGGCCCTGAGCCTGCCGAAGGGCGGCTTTGTGATGCCGACACCGATCTCGACCGCTTCGGCCCACTGGCCGCCCCCATCGCCGGCGCGCTCGAAACCGACGGCCATCTCATCGCTGTGAAAGACCAATACTACTTCGGCGGCGGCCAGAACCCCGCCGTCGGCGTCAGCCTCCGCCACATGAGCGACAACACCTTCAGCATCCTACTCATCGACCACCGGCACCCAACATCCGACACCCGACACCTGACACCCGACACCCACTCTCCCACCGTCATCGCCAACGTCGACGCCATCAGCGCCCCGGAGCTCGTCTACCCCGAAGCCGTCTACCTGCACAACGGCGAAACCTACCTGGTCCGAGAGCTCGATCTTTTGGGCAAACTCGCTTACGTCGAACGCCGCGAGACCGACTATTACACGCAGGCCGTGCTCGAGAGCAACGTCCGCATCACCGGCCAGCAGGCCGCCAGCGATGCCGTGCTGCGATCCGCGCTCGGCTATGGCGACGTCGATGTCGCCTGGCAAACCGTGGCGTTCAAAAAGATCAAATTCGCCACCCGCGAGAACATCGGCCTCGGCCCGGTCGACATCCCCGCTCAAAACCTGCAAACCGCGGCCGTCTGGCTCGCGCCAGACGATGATGCGAAGCAAGAAATGAAGGCCGCCGGTCTGCGCGCCAGCGAGGGCGTCTGCGGACTGCGCAACTTGGCCGTCGTGGCCCTGCCGCTGGTGGCGATGTGCGATAGCCGCGACTTGGGCGGCGTGGTCGACAGCAAGAACCTCGGCCGCACGGCGATGATCCTCTACGACCGCTACCCCGGAGGCCTCGGCTACAGCGAGCGCGGCTTCGCCCACATGCCACAGCTCCTGACGATCTGCCTGGAAATGGTCCGCGACTGCCCGTGCGACGACGGCTGCCCGAGTTGCGTCGGCCTGCCCAACCTCCGCCCCGCCATCCACAGCGACCCCGACCTCACCCGCGGCCACCCCATGCCCAACAAACAGGCCACAATCCGTTTGCTGGAATTGCTGTGCGAGCCGGCTGCGGCGGCAACAATTGCCCTGCGCAGCCCGCCGATCTCCGCTGCGATTGACGCCGGTAGGTGATTTCGTTCTGGTATTCTCATGCTCTCCGAGCCGCAGCGCGAATACCTGAATCAGCACTTGCGCCCGATGCAAATCATTGTCGGGGCGCTTGCCGCCGGTGCCGTTACTTTCATGTGCGTGGCGCCGTTCGTTGTCGCCGGCCGGCGCGAGGTGGGGCCGGCCAATCCGCTGGTGATGCAATACACCGGCCTGGCACTCACTTTTCTGGCCATTCTGGCGTGGATGCTCGTGCCTTGGTATTTCGCCGGCGGGTTGCGGCAAGCGATCGCCGACGGCAAACCGCTCACGAACCGGCCCATGGTTCCCGCACCACCCGGCGTGGGCGACGTCCAGCCGCTCAAGGAAATGTACATGACGCGGCTCATCCTCGGCGCGGCGATCCTCGAAGGCGCCGCGTTTTTCAATGTGGTCGCTTACATACTCGAGCGGCAGCCAATCAGCCTGGTCGTCGCCGGCGTGCTGGTGATTCTTCTGCTCGCACAGATGCCGACGTGGGGCCGCATGCAGGGCTGGGCGGAGAGCGATTTGGCGACGCTCAAGCAGCTGCGCGCGATGGGATCGCAACATGACCGATGATTCCCTCCGCCGCCGACTCGAAGCGCTCAACCGCGCGCCGATCTCCGGTGCGGTTCGAAACGCCGGCAAAGCAGCACCCGGCGAGGCCGCTTCAGCGGCCGGGAAGATCGTGGTAACTAACCCACCTTCGCTTACACTATCTGAACCGGTACCCCCGCCCACTAAAGTGGGCTCGCCATCGCCGAATCTGATCCCCATTCCGGGACTCATGCGGCGCGGCGACGTCGTGCAAACGGCCGCGGGCGAGCACCTCCGCATCTGCCTGCCGCTCGATACGCTCTGGCCCGGCGGCGACCGACTCGTCACCGCCCGCCAGCAGTTTCTGCAGGAGCAGCTCGCGATCGCCCGCCAGGCGGTGAACCCCACCGTCGTCATGCATGCCGAATTCAAGGCGTTCGTGGCCGCCCTGCCCGATCGCACGCTGCTTTTGGACCTGGAAACCTGCGGCCTGGCCGGAGCGGCCCTGTTCCTCGTCGGCGTCCTGCGGCAAATCGAAGGCACGCCCACCATCGAATTGCTGCTGGCTCGCAATTACGCCGAGGAGGCCGCCGTACTCGCATCGCTCTGGCACTTGCTCGCCGATCACGACGTCCTCGTCACCTTCAACGGCAAAACGTTCGATTGGCCGATGGTATTGGAACGCAGCATCCGCCACCGGCTGAAGCCGAATGCCACCACCCGTCCGCCGCATCATGTCGACGTCCTGCACCACTCTCGCCGCCGCTGGCGGAAACAGCTGCCCGACTGCCGGTTGCAAACCCTGGAACGTTTCGTCTGCCGCCGCCATCGCCCGGACGACATCCCCGGCCACCGCATCCCGGCCGCCTACGCTGAGTACGTCCGCACCGGCTTCGAGCGCGACATGGACACAGTGCTCTATCACAACGCGGTCGATCTCATCACGCTGTTCGATCTCTCGTTGCGATTGGCGGGGTGAGTACGCGAAATACTCCTCAAAACCGCATCATTCCGAGCTTCACGGAAATTCTTTGCCAAGATTTCTACGCACTCACAGTTTGCATTATCTCGTTATGTAGAAAGCAGTTAGATTTGTTTGCTAGCTTGATCTTCGACTCCCCAAACCGCAGGCGACGTTTGTGCAGGCGTAGACTTTCCCTAAGATGCAATAGGCATGCTGTAATTCGACTTCCTACAGCCCTTTCCCACCTTTCCCCATCCCGCGCCATTTCCCACGGCCAGATGGATACCCGCAATAACCCCGCCAAGCTCACGCGATGAGTGCCACCGCTACCATGCCGTCGTTGGCCGAACTTCCCTCGCTGCAGGCGGTGGGCCTCGCGCCCGCAGCATCGAGACGGCGCGGTTTGGGGGTCGTCCTGGCCGAGGCTCAAATGGCTGAGGTCGCCACCCTGGAATTTGCCGGTGGCACGGCGGCCGTGTACACCTCGCGTTCGCCGCACAAGGACACGCCCAATGAAGACGTGGCCGCCTTCCTGCCGACCGGCCCCGCGAGCGGCGTCCTGATCGTGGCCGACGGACTCGGCGGCCACGCCGGCGGCGAGCGGGCCTCGCGCCTGGCCGTCGAAACCATTCAGAAAACACTTCAAGCCGCCGTGACGTTGTCGCCCGCCGGCGACGCCGACCAATTTCGCGGCGCCATCCTGGACGGCATCGAGGCCGCCAACCAAAAGGTCCGCCAACTCGGTAGCGGCGCGGCCACCACGCTGGCCCTCGTTGAAATCCAGGACCAAACCGTGCGGCCCTACCACGTCGGCGATTCAGTGATTCTGATCACCGGCCAACGCGGCAAGCTCAAATTGCAGACAATCTCCCATTCGCCAATCGGCTACGCCGTCGAAGCAGGCCTGATGAAGGAGGAGGACGCCATCCATCACGAGGCCCGGCACGTCATTTCCAACGTCATCGGCTCCGAGCAAATGCGGATCGAAATTGGCCCGACCATCGAAATGGCCCCCCGCGACACGCTGGTCGTCGCCAGCGACGGCTTGGTGGACAATCTGCTGCCCAATGAGATCGTCGAATTCATCCGTAGCGGTCCGCTCGACGAGGCCGTCGCCGAAATGGTTGGCGAGGCATCGCGCCGCATGGCCAACCGCAACGGCAACGACCCGTCCAAGCCGGATGACCTCACGGTCATCGCTTACCGCCCGAGCTAGTTCCAACTCGCTCCGCTGAAAACTTGTTCCGATGAATCGCCGGCAGCATCTCCGGCACAGAATGCGGCGCCGCAGAACGCGGCCGGTTCGGCAGCCGAACTCGGCCACCTACGCAGTCCGCCTTCCATCTCTACACTACTGCCGAGAGGCACGCTACACTTGCAAAATGGACGAATTGCTCGAACCGGAATGGCAAGATTGGTACGGTCTGACACCGCTTGAGCGATGGCGGGAGACGGGAAAGTTATGGGAGTTCTACGTTAGCGCCGGAGGTTCGCTTGATCCCGAACCCGATTCGCAAAGTCCTTTTGACGCTCTCTACGCACCAGGTCCGGTACCTGCTGATGGGCGGGCAGGCCTGCGTGTTCTACGGCGCAGCGGAGTTTAGCCGCGATTGCGATATCGCCATTCTGTGCGAGCCCGAAAACCTCGCGCGGTTGCAAGGGGCGCTCGACGAGCTCCAAGCTCACACGATCGCGGTACCGCCGTTTGATGCGGACTTCCTGCTGCGGGGCCACGCTGTTCACTTCCGTTGCCATGCGCCGGGTGTCGAAAATATCCGCCTCGACGCAATGTCCCACATGCGGGGTGTGGCTGCGTTCGAAGAGTTATGGCAGCGGCGCACGACGCTCATGGATGAAACCGGTCGGGATCTAGAATTGATGTCGCTGCCGGACCTTGTCACGGCGAAAAAGACGCAGCGCGACAAGGATTGGCCGATGATCCGCCGGCTGGTCGAGGCCAATTATGCGCAGCACCGCGATGCACCCACCGAGGAGCAACTTCGCTTCTGGCTTCTCGAATCTCGCACGCCCGAGATGTTGATCGAATTAGCGGCCCGCTTTCCGGAAACAGCCCGATCCGTCGCAGAAGGGCGACCGCCAGTGGCCGAAGCGGCCAAGGCAAGCCGTAGCGCACTTCGCCACGCGCTGGCCGAGGAGCAAGAAACCGAGCGCGAGGCCGACCGCGTCTATTGGGAGCCGTTGAAAGTGGAGCTGGAAATACTGCGCCGCGGCCGGCCATAGAACGTTCCAGTCCTGGCCACTCGCCATTCTCTCTTCAACAAAAAAAGGCCGCGACCAACGCCTTTGGGCGTCGGCCGCAGCCTCGTATGTTCAAACTTCCGGTTGATTGCGACGATGAGGAGTCGCTCGAAGAAAGGCGAGGCCGGACTATGCTGTGCACAGCCATGTGATCGGCCCGAGCCAATCGTTATTATGGTCCTCCCGACGGAATATCAACCGGAAAGTTTGATTTGCTCACGCGGCCCAACCCGGCGTGCGGATCGGTGTCGCGTACTTGTATCGGCCGTTCGCTGCTGCCGCTGGAGTGGATCCCAAAACCGCGGCCACGCGAGGCGAAACGTTACATCATAATCATAGTTTATGGAAGTCGCTTCGCCACATTTTTCGCGGGACTTTAATCAATTGACAAGCCGCAAACACCGTGCCGATTGTTCGTCGCGCGCCTGCATGCAAACCGTGTACCGCCTCGATCCAGGCGTCGCGAATGCCCTTGCTACCTCCACGGCATTCTTGTACAACTTTGACGCTTTTCGTCAACTCTCATCGACTCCCTGGCCGCGACGTCGCGGTCTGAAATTCGTTCGGATTTCTTTCGCCATGAACGTGTTTCGATTCGCATCGCTCCGGCTTGGACGCCGGCCGCGCCCGGTCGCCACGCCGACCGCGCTTTCGCTCCTGCTGCTCATTGGACTGCTGGCCGGCGCGCTGCTACTGCCCGACCGGATCGACAGCCGCGCCGTCGCGGCCACGGGGCCGGCCCGTCCCGATCTCACGCCCGGCTCGTCCCATGCGGGGATCAGTTTTCGCGACCGGCTGATTGCCGGCCTGCAGGCCCGCCGCGGCTCCGAGGTCGATTTCATCGACGCCGTGGTCCTCAAGGTACGGCTCGGCAAATTGCCCGAACGGCTGGTGAACCAGACCTTCTTCTGGTCGCGCGACCGGTCCGCTCGCCCCGGTCGGACCACCACCGCCGGCACCCAACGGCCGATCATCTATTTCCAGCCGGTCATGACTGCCCAGGCCAAGCGGCTGGGCGTCGCGCTCTAACCGTCCTTTGCCGTCAGCCGCCCCGTAGTCATCGTCCGGCAGATCGGCTATGATGTCGGACCAGCGCTCGTTGGTTCGTCCGAACCCCTCCAGCAACGGTTCGATCATGGCTCGAAAACTAGGTTCGATCAAAGAAAAACGCGCCGAAGCCGATGCGGCTGCCAAGAAGGGCAAGACCGCGACTGCCAAGAAAGCCGCCGCCCCCAAGAAAGAGCCGGCCAAGCGCAAGAGTCGCGCCAAATCGTCCAAGGAAGTCCGTCTCAAGGCCTTTTGGGGCGTCTTCAATCAGTCGCTCAAGCGCGTCGCGCTGTTCGAGCACCAGGACAAGAAGCTGGCCGACAAAAAGGCCAAAGAGCTGACCGCCTCCGGCAAATCGCCCCACTTCGTCCAGCCGGTGAAAGAAGTCGTGCAAGACTAAGTAGTCGTCCCTGAAAAATAGTCTGCTGGCCGCGTTGGTGTGATTTTCAGGTGCGAGCGGGAGCGAATCCAGCACGCACCGGCAGGATTGAGGTACGGCGGAGGACGATTTCAGCGGCCAGCTTGA
>JBIOWO010000059.1:0-4880 GCA_044868555.1 Lacipirellulaceae bacterium
GCTGCTATTGGCTGCGCCGCAGCAACCGCCCGCACGTCGACCGCTCGCGTCGTTGCCGCACTTCGCCGGCCGACGGCCGGAACGACGCGGAGCGTGACGACCTCTGCGGCGAATCGCCGCAGAACGGCAGCCCGCCCAGCGGCCGCTTTGCTCTGGCCCAGGTTTCGCGTCCTCGCGATTGTCGTCTTTTCGTTTGCAAACAGGTACCCGGGCTGTCAGCATCTGCCGCTGACCCTTTCGGGCCAGGCATCGCTACGCGATGGAATCGAGATCCTTCACAGCGAAAGGAGCGTGTCTCTATGACCGCAACTGCAACCCAGGCCGTTCGTAGCGGCCAATCGAATGGCGAGAAGGCCCCAAAGCGACCCGAGCGGGTATTTCGCGTCGGTAGCTGTTGGGCCACTATCTGGTGCAACGAGCATCAGCTAAAAGTCGGCCCGAATGAGCACACCACGCGGGTCATTCGCTCAGTCCACCTGGAGCGCAGGTTTTGGAACGAAAAGCTCAAGGACGGAAAGGGCGACTATGATTCGTCGTCAAGCTATGGCTTGGGCGACGTCCATAATGCGCTGGCGGTCCTCCAGCTTGCCGCTGACTACCTCAAGCAAGTGGAGGCCAACGTAACGCGCGACGCCCAGGCGACGAGCGAAGTTCCTTTCTGATCGCAGGACGCGATTCAAACACCAGCGACCAGTCTCTTTGCGAGGCTGGTCGTTTTTCATGTGATTATGAAAGTTTTTCCAAAGTTGCAGCCGATGCGGACGGTATTTTCTTGTCAAGAAAGTCTCGCAATCGATTGTAGACTGCCGCCGCTGTTGCCTCGATGTCCGTATGTTCGTTAGGAATTTCTACCACAGCCGATCCCAGCCTGTCGCGCAATCTGCGGACGTCGTCACTTCTGTACGACTTCTCCATTTCGTCCTTTGATACGTAATGCCTACCATCGACGCCCCGGCGCATTGCATTACGTTTGACCGCAATCTCGTACGGCGTATCAATGTAAGTTACAAAATCTGGCCTCACGCATTTGGACGCAAGTTGATCCAACAAGGAACTGTAGGACGAACGTGCGCATTCAACGATGGCGATATCTGTCGTCGCCGGCAGCGCAGTAACACTTGCGGCTAGACTTTCCGTCGCCCTCTCCCACACCCTTGCGTCCGTCACGATATAGCCACCGTCCGCGGTCGGCGCAAATCCACATTCCGGCCTTACCGGCTGCGCGAAAAGTCGAAGAAAGAATTCGATATCCGAAACGTGCCTCGCGTCGATCTTTGCCACTCGAAGCTGTTTCTCCAATTCTTCCGCAACAGTTGACTTGCCACTTCCCGGCCGCCCGACAACGAGCATTATCAAGGGTGTTTCTTTCAAATACGCAGCAATGGTATTCGTGGAGATTCCTAGTTTTTCTGCGACGTATTCCGCAGAATGTTCACGGGCGTCGCGCGGGACCATCACGCGGAGCATCTGCTCAACCGTAAGCGTACTGAAATGAGACCAGCGTTGCTCGAATTGACCTGTTAGCGATTTCGTTATTGTTCTACTCCGAAGTTGGAACCAATCTTGGGATCTTCTGTATTCGGCCGGGTTCGCCTGGGCCCCGCGCTCACCGAGTACCGCAACACGATCATCAACACATAGATAGTTAATATCCGTTAAATGCAGACTCGGATCAAAGCGAACCATGGCCGTCCCGGAAAGCACAAGCTCCAACGCCCCCGCCAATCGTGTGTCGTCTTTCGCCACGATGACTCTTGCTCGAATTCCCCGTCGTGCTGTCGCATCCATCGCTGCGTTTACCCGTGTAGCGTCTTGCGATTCTGCCGTTCGGTGCATCATCGACGTGAAGAGAACGAGCTTTGATTGAGTCGATTGAATTTCATTGATTTGCGTATCAAGGTACTCATTCCGGTTCGCTAGAGGGTCAATATCATGGATTTTGCCTTCCTGCCAAACCCGTCTCCTCTCAAATATCTCAAGCAACAACGCGGCATGTGAGCTCACCAACAGCACAACGACGATATGCACGAACCAACGGGCATTTGTCCACCAAGGCACTACTTCGGGCACACCCAGTGGCTCCACTATCGCCCAAATCACCGCCCAGGAAAAAACAACCAGCACAGCGTAAGCGACAAGCAACCCCCACCATGCACGTCGCAGTGCGTCTCTGGCGTTGGCTAATACTTCCAGCCGCCACCAACTGGACTCACCTGGCTTTGGAATCTCAGACATCGTCTTTGCCATGGTCCGGTCAGTCTAATTCGGGTCTTAAGGCGGAAGTTATACGACACCACAGGGCAAGAAGCAATCTCGCCGAACCCCGATGCCGTCTAGCGCCGCAATATATGCAAGCCATCTACGGCGCACAATCCTGATAGTGCTACCCAATTCATCGTGTTCCCCATCGTCCGTTCAACGCGTACGGATCGCGTGAGCGATTTCTTCCCATTCGTTGTCCGCCAAACTTTCTGGCTGCCGCTCGGCGTACTGGCCGTCAAACTTTCTCCCGCTCCAGACCAGATACGCGTCAATACCCGTCTCGTGCAACTGCCAGAGCGATTCTTTCGCCCCCTCATTACCTTTTACGTCCGCGTCGTGCATGATCCCAATGCGATTGTGCCCGTATTCCTTTGCATAGCCAGCGAGGCGATCGACTTGCTCGTCGGTGATGCGGTTGCTCATCATCGCGAGGCTCATTATGCCGAGTTCATGGAGCCGTAGCCGGTCAGTAAATCCTTCTACCAGAATGACACCATATCGCTTAAGCGACTCCGCAAATCGCTCGTCGCGCAAAAACTCCTGACCGTACAATTCCAGTCCGCGGCGGAACAGTGATTGATTCGGGAACCGATATTTCATCGGTTCGCGCCCCTGTCGGCCGCTCGCGACCCACTTCGCGTACTCATCGTCGTATCGCACATTGCGTCCGATCCAGGCCAGCGGTTCGCCTTGTTCGTTCCGTACGCCGAACACCCATTGACCGCGGAGTGAGCTTTTCGAGCTGCCCGGCATGTACCCGCAGCCGCATTCGCGGGCAATCGCCTCAGAAAGGAGGAACGGGCGGCGGCGGGCGTAGCCGCTCGCCGCGGGCGAGAGCTCGCCGAGATCGATCTTCAGTTCCTTGTCGAGTGTTACGAGATTGCGTGCGTTTTCGTTGTCGCTTTGCGAAAGCGGCACGTTGGGCTTGCCTTCGATCACGGCCGCCACGTCCGCGCGGACCTGCTGATCCGGAGAAACAACGACGTCGGGGCACGCCTTGCCCTCGGCGATCGCTTCCAGTTCCTGTGCGATGGCAAAGAACTCCTTGCCGGTCGGCTTCCCGCCGGGCGGCATCGCACTGTGTCTCAAACAGTAGGCGAGTGCGACGAGGTTTCCTTGGGCGCCGCATCCATAATTCTCGCGATGACACTTCCACCGCTTGAAGGGATCGCTCGTGTTGATCGAGACGCTCCGCTCGTCGTGGTGGCCGGTGCAGCTGGCACACGGGCAGCACATCCGCTGTTCGCCAGAGTCGCCAAAACCCTCCGGCAACGTGAAACTGTAGTACGCCGCTACTTGCCGGACGCTTAGCTGCCGCTGGAGCGTATCGACATCGATAGTATGCCGGCGTGGTTTTTCGGGAGACATGCAAGGCGGAACGGAAGCGAAACAAAAGGGACGCAGGTTAAGATTGCGTCCCGGGAATGGCAAGCAGATCGACCGCCATCTATACGGCCCGGGACCAACAGCTTCACGAGGCGCTGGCGCTCACGCCCCTCGACACGCAGCAGCTCCTCAAGTTGAGCCAGACGTTTAACCAGCCCTTCACGAGCGATCGCAAGCTTCGCGAGCGAATGCAGGAGCACACGGCCGCCGGCTGGGTTCGGAAATTCACCTACGCGACGACCACGGCCGGCAAGCTCAATTACTATAAGCTCACGCCAGTGGGCTACCGGCTATTGAAGGGGCCCGACGCGGCTCTGCCCAAGAGTTCGTTTTTCCAGGAGGTCTCGCCGGCGCTCCAGCGTCACACGCAGCACCTGGCTCACGTGCTCGTCCAAACCAAGCTGCATGCCAAACGCATGGGCATTCCGATCATCGACCAGCGCGGCGAGAACCAGCTGTCGCTGACGCTGGGTGACCGCGTGCTCAAGCCGGACCACAGCTTCACACTGGTCACCCGTGACGGAGCGTTCACGTATTACGACGAGCTGGACGAAGGGACTGAGCCGATTTCGTCGACGAAGCAGCGCGAATCGCTGGAGGCCCGGATTCGCTTCCACGAAGACTACCAGAACGCGACCGGGGAGCGCTACCGCGTTCGTGTGATCTTCGCCAAGGTGTCGATCCGCATGACGCAGTTTTTGAGCCTCGCCCGAACGCACGCCACGCGGCAGCGGTCGATCTTCTACGCCGTGTTCCTGGAGGATTACCTTAAGCATGGCAGCCCGCTCACGTCGCCGATGTTCCTCGACCACTTCAATCGGCTGCAGTCGGTGATCCCGCCGTCGGCAACTGCCTATCAGCGTCGGTTGCCAACCTTCGCTGAAATGCTGGCGGACCCGGCACCGGTCTGTTAGCTTGCCCGACCTATCGGCGGCCCCGATTGGCCTTCACTGAGGCACTCCTACCAAGCAACCAACGCCTGTGACGGTCGGCCTGGTAATCCGCCGTTAGACGTTCGGCTCGTCTGGGCTTCTACAACCCGGACCCGCTCTCGGAATGTATTCAGAGTCGAGCTCCGGACTCGGCCACGATAGGCCCCACCCTCAGTAGTCGTCCCTGAAAAATAGTCTGCTGGCCGCGTTGGTGTGATTTTCAGGTGCGAGCGGGAGCGAATCCAGCACGCACCGGCAGGATTGAGGTACGGCGGAGGACGATTTCAGCGGCCAGCTTGA
>JBIOWO010000060.1:0-8093 GCA_044868555.1 Lacipirellulaceae bacterium
GTCAGAAACCAATGTGGTGCGTAGTTGTCAAGTTGAACAATGTAAGAAGGAGACTGTCATGAAAGTCAGCAAATTGTTTGTCGCGGTATTTGCGGCTGCCGTTGGTTTGGCCGCGATGGTTGGGTCGCTCGCGATCGCCGAGTCGTCGAAGGAAGTGCCGGCCGCCGGTCAGCTGGAGATGAAGTTGCCGCCCGGCTGGACGATGGAGGATATGCAAAAGTTCATGGTGGCTGCGACGCCCGGAAAAATGCAGGAGCGGCTGGCCAAGGACGCTGGCGTGTGGGTCTGCAGGAACACCACGTGGATGGCTCCGGATACCGAGCCGATCATGAGCGAGGGTAAGTCGACGGTGACGCCGATGATGGACGGCCGCTATACGAAGTGCGAGATGGAAGGCGAAATGCCCGGCATGGGGCCGTACCACGGCTTTGCCATTTACGGCTACGACAACATCTCGAAGCAATTCGTCTGCACGTGGCTCGACAACTATAGCACGGGCTTCGCCAACGGCGTGGGCAAGTTGTCGGACGACGGCAAAACGCTAACTTGGGAATTCACGGCCAGTTGTCCGATCCTGGAAAAGCCGGTCGTGATGCGCGAGATCGAGACCGTGACCGGTCCGAACACGAAGACGATGGAGATGTTCGGCACCGATCCCAAGAGCGGCAAGGAATTCCAGATGATGAGGCTCGAAATGACGCGGAAGTCGTAATATTGAAGTCGCCGGGTGGCACGTCCCTGAGCATCCAGCGAAGGGCGTGGTTCGCGTAGTTCGCTTATTCCACGTGCATCGCTGGAAACTCTGGGCGTTGCCACCTCTGTTTCAATTCTCCGATTTGGCACCTTATTCGTGATGGAGAGTTTCATGGCATACGTCGACGGTTTTGTTCTGTGTGTTCCGAAGAAGAGTTTGGTCGCTTACCGCCGTTTGGCCCAAAAGGCTGGGAAAATATGGCGCGAGCACGGTGCATTGGAGTACCGCGAATGCGTCGGTGACGATCTGAAGGTGAAGATGGGCCTCCCGTTCCCGAAACTCGCCAAAACGAAGCCGGGTGAAACCGTGGTATTCTCGTGGATTGTGTACAAAAGTCGTGCTCACCGCGACCGCGTCAACGCCAAGGTCATGAAAGACCCGCGGCTGACCGCGTCGATGGACATGAACAACATGCCTTTCGACTGCAAACGCATGGCGTACGGCGGATTCAAAGTGCTAGTCGACGCCTGAATGTCATTCGATCTGCGTCGCGGCAGCCACTCGGGGATTCCACTATGGCATACGACGAGCGGCTTGCCAGGCGTGTACGCCCCTTGCTGGCCCGCCGCAAGGGTTTTGCCGAAAAGAAGATGTTCGGCGGCGTCGGCTACTTCCTACACGGCAACATCTGCGTCGGTGTGTGGAAGGACTATTTGATCGTGCGAATCGGTTCCGACGCATACGCTGCCGCACTTCGGAAACCGTTCGTCAAGAAGTTCGACATCACAGGCCGGCCCATGAAGGGCTGGGTCATGGTGGCTTCCGAAGGAATCGACGACGATGAGGAGCTCAACGGCTGGGTCCAGCGTGCCGCCGCATATGTGCGTAGCCTGCCGAAGAAGTGATCATCGATTGGCTTGTCGTCCGCGAGTGTCGTCAGCCGCCCTCGCCCTGCGAGCGGAGCTTCATGTACAATTCTTGCACGGCACCCAGGCAGCAACGGCCGTCGGCGGCGAGCGTGTGGCAGCCGGCGTCGGTCGACTTCGACTTGGCCAGTAGTGCGCGAATGCGGGTCGGCGTGCCTTCGTCGACGTCGGCCACCACGTCGTCGTAAGTGAACCCGAAGCACGCGCAGATTGGCGCGCCCGCGTCCTTCGGGTAGATCGGTCTCCTGAGCTCGTGCGTCAGGACGACCGCGTCGAACTGGTTGAAATAGGCCACGTCGCAGCGGGGATAGTTGCAGAACCAGGCGGCGTCGCGCATTTTGGAGCGCGATGCGGGCCGGATGTGCGTGTCGAGCGGCCCGCTTTCGACGGGGATTCCCAGCGATCCACAGCGCGGGCAATACGCGCGGCCGTCGTCATCAGGTTCTCGGACGAATGCTTTGTTCATCGCACGGGGTCTCGTAGGAAATGCAGTGGCACGTTTGGAATTCAACCAGGTCAAATCATAGTATTCGCGGTGGCGGCCTTCACGCTTGTCGGAAATGATACGCGGAGCGACAATACGAGCTTAGCGGCCCGCATGAGGAAAAAGGCTTCATGCATAGAAGATATGCAATAATTCTCGCATGTCTCGCGACGGCGTTTCTTTCACGAGTTGTGGGGCAACTGCTCGTGGCGGTCCTTCACGTCGACTTCTTGCCGCCGATGGCGGAATGGTATTCCGGCGTCATACCGTATCCGATCTTGCTGCCGATTCAAATTGTAATCCTGATAGTGCAGGGAGTCATATCGCGTAGTATCTGGCTTCGTACCGGCTACTTTGCGATTCGTCGGCCTCGGGCAGGCCGGCAATTATGCCGATTCAGCTACCTCTATGCCGCGGCGATGCTCGTCCGATACGCCGTAACCATGTACATTTACCCGGAACGGCGCTGGCTGAGTGGAACGATTCCAATCTTCTTTCATTGGGTTCTGGCTGCCTATCTGTTTATACTTGGTCGATATCAGTTATCCGTCGACCGCGACCAGCCCCTTTGATTTGCATTGCCTGTCAGCCGATTGCGAGGCGAAGATGCAATCCCGCCGAAAGTTTCTCACGCAGGCGGTTCGTCTGGGCGCGGCACTTGGCTTGCCGATCGCTGCGGCATCGAGTTGGGCCGATGAGTTGCCCGGCATCGAAGTGAACGACGTTCAGTCGCAGCTAAATGCGACCCGCGTACATCGGATTGTCCAGCCGATATCGCTCGATGCCATTCAGGCGGCCGTGGGAGATGCGCTGCGCGAGGGGCGGGCCGTAAGTGTGGCGGGGGGACGCCATGCGATGGGTGGCCAACAGTTCGGCCGCGATACCGTTCTGCTGGATATGACACAGTGCAACCGCGTCCTCGGATTCGACAGAAAACAGGGACTGATCGAAGTTCAGGCGGGCATGGAGTGGCCCGAATTAATCAGCTACCTGCATCGAGAGCAGACGGACGCACGCACTCCGTGGGCGATTCGCGAAAAACAGACGGGCGTCGACCGCGTCAGCCTGGCGGGCTCACTCGCATCGAACATTCACGGCCGCGGCCTGAAGTTTCCGCCAATCATTGGCGACGTCGAGTCGTTCGTGTTGGTGGACGCCAGCGGCCAGTCGCGCAACTGCAGCCGGCGAGAGAATGCGGAGTTGTTCGCGCTCGCTATCGGGGGCTATGGATTATTCGGCATCATCGCGCAAGTGACGCTGCGGCTCGTGCCCCGTACCAAGGTCGAGCGCGTGGTGGACGTCATTGCCGTGAAAGACCTGATCCCCAGGGTTGAGGAGCGAATCGGGCAAGGCTTCATCTATGGAGATTGCCAATACTCGACCGACCTGACGAGCGATGCCGAATCGCACCGCGGCGTGTTTTCGTGTTACCGCAGCGTGGATGGGGCGACTCCGATGCCCGACAACCAACGACAGCTGGCTGCCGGGGAATGGGCCGATCTTTATCGCCTTGCGCGTTCGGACAAGAAGAAGGCCTTTGACACGTATTCGAAGTACTACCTAGCGACGTCTGGCCAAGTCTATTGGTCGGATACGCACCAGCTGGCCGGCAATTTTGACGCCTATCGGAAGGCCGTCGACATCAAGAGCGGCACCGAAATGATCACCGAAGTGTACGTGACGAAGGATGCGTTCGTGACTTTGCTGTCGCAGGCACGGCAAGACTTTTTGCAGCACGGGGTCGACATGACTTACGGCACGATTCGCTTCATCGAGAAGGATAGCGAAAGTTTCCTGGCGTGGGCCAAGGAACCAAGTGTCTGCATCGTGTGCAATCTCCATGTGTCGCATACTGAGGAGGGAAAGAAAAAGGCCGCTGCGGACTTTCGGCGGATCCTCGATCGTGTCGCCCAGCTTCGTGGCCGGTATTATTTGACCTATCATCGTTGGGCCGAGCGGCGGCAGGTAGAGGCCTGCTATCCGCAATTTGTCGAATTCCTGCGGCTGAAGAAAATGTATGATCCGGCCGAGCGATTTCAAAGCGACTGGTACCGTCATTACAAAGCAATGTTCGCGGATGCTATTTGACGCCGTGCCGGGCACGGTGCCATGGACTGCGTAATTCGGTAATTGCGTTCGCGCAGGAAAATCGCCCATGTTAGCGAGTATTCAGCTTGAGCCCGAAGCACAGGAGTTTGCCGACTTGACGGCCAGGCCGCCGTTTATTTTCGATCTCGAGCCCGCGGTGGCGCGGAAAATGTTCGACGAGGTGCAGTCGAGCCCGCTGGAGAAGCCCGCGGCCGAGATCGAGGACCTTGCGATCGCCGGCGGGCCGGGCGGGCAGGTGTCGGTGCGGATCGTGCGGCCACCGCAGGCGTCCGCCGCGTTGCCGGTGATCGTCTACCTTCACGGCGGCGGCTGGGTCGTGGGCAACTTGCATACGCACGATCGACTGATTCGCGAACTGGCCACACGGGTTCAGGCGGCCGTGGTGTTTGTCAATTACAGCCTGTCGCCGGAGGCCAAATATCCGACGGCGCTTGAAGAGTGCTACGCCACAGTGAAATGGGTAGCAGAGCACGGGAGCGAGCACGGTTTCGACGCCGACTGCCTTGCCATGGCGGGCGACAGCGCGGGCGGCAACCTGGCCGCGGCCGTCACGCTCGCAGCCAAACAGCGCGGCGGGCCGCGAATTCGGCAGCAGGTGCTCTTCTATCCGGTGACCGACGCGTCGTTCGACACCGAATCGTACCATCAGTTTGCCACGGGGTACTTCCTTCGCCGCGACGCGATGATGTGGTTTTGGGATCAGTACACGATCGAGCCGTCGCATCGCGCACAAATCACGGCCTCGCCGCTCCGCGCAACGACGGACCAACTGCGCGGCCTGCCCCCGGCGCTAGTAATCACGGCCGAGGCCGACGTGCTGCGCGACGAGGGCGAGGCGTATGCCAACCAGCTCCGCGCGGCGAACGTGCGAGTGACCGCGGCCCGCTTCCAGGGCATGATTCACGACTTCGTGATGCTCAACATGACGGCCAACACGGCCGCCGCGCGCGGTGCGATGGACCTGGCGGTCGAGTGGCTGCGGCTGGGGTTTTCCGCGGCCGACTAAGCCTGGTCCAGGCCGCTGATTCGTCAGCCCTCGGCTGGCGACTTACCCGATTCAATTGGAAGGTGCGTAACGATTTCGAGGCGCGTTTGGCGGTTAAACGCGGCAAACCGTTGCCCGAGAATGACTTACCGATTGTCCGGGCGTCTCAAAAAGCTTGACCCTCGAATTCCGGCCATTTATCATCGAATTGTAGGCACTGTGGCCCAATTCTGTGCTCCGCCGGGCTGTCGGACGCAGCGCAACCTGGTTCTGCGTGCCCGGTACATGCTTTCTCACCGCCGCGGTCTGCCGCAAGGGACTTCGCGTTGTACGTAAATATCGCTTTGGGGATTCTGGTCTTGGTGGCCATTGTGGTCGCCTTCTTCGCCGCGCGCACGTGGCATTGGAGCCAGGTGGTCGTGGTGATTGGCATCGTGTTGTCGACCGCGGGTTTCTTCTTCCTGTCGGCGGAGCTGCTGCGGATTAACGCGGTGCTACGAAGCAAGGTGAACAAGCTGGAAAGCGATTTGGCGAAAGTGGAGGCCGACAACGATGCGCTGGAGCATGGCACCGAGGATTCCACGATAATAGCCCGATTGCAGAACACGCCTTGGCCGAACGAAGCGGAAACGCCGATCAAGGAAGGCGTCGACTCAATGATGAGCCTGGGCGAACTAGAACATGAGCTGAATCTGAGAACGCGCAGCCGGGGCCGCGTGTGGCGAAAGGTCATGCCGGCCGGTATTCAGCCGACGGGCGACATAAAAATTGGCGTCGAATCGCCGGCTCCGTCCGGCATCGCGGCGGATACGGTGGTGTTCTTGTTCGAGGAAGGCGAGCCGACGCTGCCGGCAGCGGGCGCCGCGCCGCGCGGCCCGCAGTACTTGGGCGAGTTCCGCGTGACCGAAGCCGCGGCTCAAGGGGCTACGCTGCAGCCCGTTCTGCCGCTGGACGACTTCGAGCGTCAGCGCCTGGCCGGCAGCCGTGGCCCGTGGGCGATGTACGAAGTGATGCCGACCGATCGCCACGAGATTTTCGATCGCCTGTCCGAGGACGACTTGAAGAAGCAACTGCCGCCGCAAAGCGTCAATGAGTATCTGCGTCACGGCAAAGAGGCCAACGCCGACGATGACGATTTTCGCAAGGTGGCCGGCACCGAAGGCAACATGCTCTACCAGCGCCGCCTGCGCGACTACGCGCTCGAGTTCGACCAATTAGCCAAGCAGCGGGCCATACTGGCGACGGATCTGGAGGGCGTGAATCTGGACATCGCGCGGTTGAAGTCGTCGTTGACCGTCGCCGAGCAATTACAGACATTCCGCAAAGAAGAAATCCGCAAGCTCAACACCGTTCTGACCGGTGTGAAAAAGGAGCATGAGGCGATCGCCGCGCACTTGAAGCAGATCGAGCAGCAGTTGGCCAAGGCCGAGGCGCTGCTGGCGGAGACTCTGCGACGCAATCGCGAAATGGCCCGAGAGCTGGCCGCGCGTCAATCGCGCCAGGTCGGTCCCGTTGAGGACGGACCTACTTCGGCGGCGGCCCCGCGCGGTCCGTTGGCGCTGGACAGCGTCCGTTGAGCGCCACGGCGCTCGGCGTATCGGCGACCGTTTTATCAGCGCTGCCATTTTTCCAGCTCGTGGCATACAATGGCCTCGTCCCGCGCTTAAGAAGTACATGGCCGGCCCATCTTGGGTCGGTTCGCGGGCGCAAATTCGCCTTGTTGTGGACGTGCCAGGGCACGACCGGCCAGGTCGCCACGGCGACTCGCCGTGGCGAGATGGCCGGGCTATATAAAGATTGACGGGCCGACATGGGTATTTACGATCGCGACTATCAGCGCAGCGGCTACGACGATCGCCAGCCCGGATTCTATCTGGGCGCGCCGCGGATGATGACGACGAACATCATTCTCATTACGTTTGCGCTGTACGTGGCGCAACTCTTGTTTCGCCCTTGGATCGACTTAAATTTTGCACTGGATTCGGAGTGGATGCGACGTCCCTGGAAGGCATATCAACTGCTCACGTACGGGTTCTTGCACGATCCAGACGACCTCAAGCACATCCTGTTCAACATGTTCGGCTTGTGGCTCTTCGGGCGAGAAATTGAAGAGCGCTATGGACGGCGCGAGTTTCTGCTGTTCTACCTTGCGGCGATCGTCGTAGCAGGCCTCGTGTGGACCGTCGCCGAAATCCCCAGCGGCCAAAAACACATCATGATGGGCGCGTCGGGCGGCGTGATGGCGGTCGTAATTCTTTTTGCCTGCAACTTTCCTTTTCAGACCGTATTGTTCAATTTCATATTGCCAATGCCGATGTGGGTGTTGGCGGCAATCTACATAGCCATCAACTTGCTCGGCGCATTGGGCCGCGCCGAGGAAGGGACCGTTGCCTTCACAGCCCATCTCGGCGGGGCGTTATTTGCGTTTCTGTACTATCGATGGGGCGGGCGGCTGGAGCGGTTGACGCCCAGCGGGTCGGTGCTCGCGCGGCTCCGTCCGCGGCCGAAGTTGCGGGTTCACGATCCAGATGCGGACGAGACTTCATCCACCGACAACCGCGTCGATGAAATCCTCAAGAAAATTCAAGAGCATGGCCAGGACAGCCTCACGCGCGGCGAGCGCCGCATTTTGGAAGAGGCGAGCCGGGAATATCAGAAAAGACGAGGTGAGTAAGTGAGTAGGTGAGTAGGTGAGTAGGTGAGTAAGTCGACCATGCGTCACTTGCTCGCTGACAAACCTACTCACTTACTCACCTATTCACTTACTCACCTTTCACCATGATCGTCGCCGTTACAGGATCGACCGGCCTCGTTGGCACCGCGCTGGCGGACTCGCTGGAGGCGGCGGGGCACGTCGTACGTCGAGTGGTGCGCCGGCCGGCGCGAGCTGGCCAG
>JBIOWO010000061.1:0-3057 GCA_044868555.1 Lacipirellulaceae bacterium
CATCGGGTTCCGCAGAGCGGCAAACCGATTCCCAGGCTTCCTGCGGCGTGGCGCAAATTTCGACCCGCCCGGCAAATGCCCCCCCCCATTCCGCGCGGACCAGCTCGGCCAATTCACCGGCTGGTACCGCGCGTGGATTTTCCTGGTAGCGTGTGACCACAACGCGATCGAAATGTGAGACCAACGCGCGGACGATTCCTGCAGTGTCTTTGTCGTGACTGACCGCGAGGATAAGTGTGCGTGGCCCCCGGCGAGGCACCTCGGCCAGTGTGGCCGCGAGCGCCTGAGCCGACGCCGGATTGTGCGCCGTGTCGATCACGACGGTCGGTTCACCCGGCAACACCTCGACCCGTCCCGGTAGCTTAGCCTGCGCTAGCCCGTCGCAAACGGCGTCGTGCGAAACGCACCACCCTTGCTGACGCAGTTCGGCAATCGTCGCCAGTGCCACCGCCGCGTTGGCCAACTGGTGCGCACCTGGCATCGCAAGTTGGATGTCACCGGGCAACGCGCGCCGCTCGGCCCGAATCAGCCGGCAACCATGCTCATGAGCCACGCGTTCGATCACGGCCAGCGGCTCCGGCTGCGTGACGCCCGTCACCACGGGTACCCCCGGCTTGATGATGCCTGCCTTCTCACCGGCGATCGCCGCCAACGTGTGGCCAAGCTGCTGCATATGGTCGAAGCTGATGCTGGTGATCACTGACACCACCGGCAGGCACACGTTGGTCGAATCGAGCCGCCCACCGAGTCCCACCTCGAGCACCGCCGCGTCCACTTTTCGCTCGGCAAAGTAGAGCAGGGAGATGGCCGTCGTGCATTCGAAGTACGTCGGCCCGCCCTGCGGATTGCCCTCCGCGGCCGCCTCGGCCTCCATCGCGGTCACCACTGGCCGCAGCTGATCGACCAGCGATACCAATTCTTCCGTGGAGCAGGACGCGCCATCGACGGCGAACCGCTCTTCGATGCGTTCCAGGTGCGGCGAGCTGAACACGCCGGTGCGATAGCCAGCAGCCGAGAGCACGCCCGCGATCATCGCCGACGTGGAGCCTTTGCCCTTGGTTCCCGTGACATGGATGATTTTGAGCCCCGCATCCGGCTGGCCCAATCGCACCAGCAGCGTCCGCATGCGATCGAGCTTGAGCTGCCGCGCGCAGTATGGCGTCAGCAGCGTCCGCTCGAAATTGATCCGGTCCAACAACCAGTCGAGCGCTGCTTGGCGACGCGACACGTAGAGGTTTTTGATTTCTTGCCCTGTCATCAATGCTCGAATATTGCTTGCGGTTTCGCTAACGAGAAAAGCGATCACCCCGGGGTCGAGGACGACCCGGCTCGCTCCTCACCATTTTGATCGCAACTCGATCCTCGCTCCTCGACTCTCGTTCACCACTTATCCTGTCCTGTGATCGCCGTCACGCTCGTCCACCAATCGCTCTCGGGCTCAAGCCGCTTCTTCTGTCCGATCGACATCACGAGCGGCACATGGACAAACTCGTTGTGGGCCGTGCCGATCAAGAGATTCGTCTTGCCGGCCATTCCCGCGTGGGCCGCGTGGCGGGCGAACTGCTCGCACAGCAGGCTGTCGACCGTACTCGCCGGGCAACTGCGAATGTGATAGCTCGGATCAAAGTATTTTACGTCGACGTGGAGTTCCCGGCCGCGGCAGTGGGCCTGAATTTGTTCCTTCAAGTACACACCGATGTCGCCCAGCTTGCGGTTCCCGGACGCATCGAACACCGTATCCCTTGCGGGCAGCAGCTCCTGCCCCGCCCCTTCGGCAACGACAATCACCGCGTGGTGTCGTGCCGCGAGTCGTCGCTCCAGCCTGGCCAGCAGTCCATGTTCACCGGCGAGCTCAAACGGCACTTCGGGAACCAACGTGAAATTCACATCGCCGCTGGCGATCGTCGCCCCGGCCGCGATAAACCCCGCCTCGCGGCCCATCAGCTTCACGAGCCCCACGCCGTTCGGCACGCTGTGCGCTTCGGTGTGCGCCCGGTCGATCACCGTCTCGGCCTCGGCCACCGCGGTGAAGAAGCCGAACGTCCGTTCGCAATACTTGATGTCGTTGTCGATCGTCTTGGGGATGCCGACGATTGCAATCGGCAGCCGGCGACGGGCAACTTCCTCGGCGAGCTGGTGGGCTCCGCGCTGCGTGCCGTCGCCGCCGACGCAAAACAGAATGTCGATCTCTTCGCGCACCAGATAATCGACCGACTTCCGCGCATCGTGCGCGCAGCGCGACGTGCCGATCACGGTGCCGCCATGATGCTGGATGTTGTCGACCAGCTCGTGAGTCAACACCAGCGGCGGGGCCTTGGCGTCTTCCGCGAGGCCTTGGTAGCCGTAACGGATGCCCAGCACGTCGCGGATGCCGTAGTTGATCTTCAGCTCGAAGTACAACGTCCGAATGACGTTGTTCAGACCCGGACAAAGTCCGCCGGCCGTGACGACCGCCGCGCGCGTCCGCGCCGGATCGAAAAAGATCTGTTGACGCGCCCCGGCCCGCTCGAAGCCAAGAGGCGACGGCGTTTCGCCGGTGCAAATTCGTACGTCGTGCAGTATCCGTTCATCGTCGCACACGAAGTCGCCCACGCCGTCGTCCGGGCAGGTCGACATCGGCAGCGGCGACCGCACCCGGCACGGTCCGAGCGTCGCGATCGAGAGTTGCGCCTGGTCGTTCAAATTGCTGCCCCGTGGCATGCGACACCGGAGAACGGTAGCGTGCTATCACGCAAACTACCGCAGAATAGCAGTCGGCCGCCCAGGCCACAACTTTTGTCGCCAGGCGGCCGCCGCATCCGGCCTTGTTGCACCGAGCGTCTGGCCGCTATCTTCCCCACACCATGTCCCGCCAACGCCCCTCAGCACCGCCGCCCGACGAACCCAAGCGCCCGCAGCCCGGCCCCGAACAATCGCCGCTGTCACTCAGCCGACTGCGAGCCGCGTTCGCCCAGATGCTGGGAAGCTCGGAGCTGGGAAGCAAGGAACAGGGCGGTAAGGAACACGGAGCAGGGAGCAAGGAGCAGGGAGCCAAGCAACCAAGCAACAAGCAACCAG
>JBIOWO010000062.1:0-8443 GCA_044868555.1 Lacipirellulaceae bacterium
CTCGGGCAGCAGTTGCAGCACTTGCAATGGTGGCGGATCGACCGAAGGCGAGTATTCGGACGGCAGATATGATAGCGGCTACTCGTCAGAAGACACGATGACTTCGCCCTCGCCGCAGTCGATGACCGAACCTTAATCGTCGTCAAAACAATTACAACGTGTGCGCGCAAATTTGCCGACGATCCGCAGTCCCCGCGATAAGTCTGACGCTACTCTGCGTCGGCTGCATAGCTCATCGTTACGATATCTGTCCGCCGACTCAAAGCGGTCCGATTACGAGTCTCTCGCCGACCTGCGAGCCGCAGCCGATCAACGTCCACGTCGATCTCCGGCTATTTGAACTGCCGTTGACCTTTAGCGACGAAATCGCATCAAGAAGGATTACAGAGCAGCTAATTTCGACAGGATTGTTCGTAGAGGCTGACGAAGCGAACGCCTGCAAAGCGGGTGATCTACACGTTGTCGTCTATCCGCATCTCTTTGGGCCATTTGCCGAAGGGTTTGTGAAACTGTACGTCACGACATTAACGTTGGGACTCGTCAGCACTCATCACGATCAATACTACGATGCGATCGTCACGTACACTCCGCCCAATGGCCCACCGGTTACCTGGTCCTATAGATATCCGGTTACCCATACGAATGGAATTGACGCGATGTCGGTTAACGAGAATACGGTGTCAATGTCGTTGGTGATACCGAGAGTGCTGAGCAATGCATCAGTGGACTTCGTGCACAGTTTTCAAAGCACTGCTTATGGCGCAACAGCGGAGAAGAAATTGGATCGTCTTCAATCAACGCCGTCCGAAAACGTGGACCCAATTTGGGTGGAAACGAACTGCAACTTTCTTGATTCTCCTGAGTTCGCGATGGATATCGTGCCTGAATTGGATTGCGCACCAGCTGCGACTATTTTGCGTTGACAACGGGGGACGCAGTTGGCGGGTTTTGCATCTCTTGGCTTCTTTGCGATCCGCGGTTAAAGATCTCCGGATCAAACGGATCCCTCGGCCGCCACGACTGAATCTGCGCTCCGTAGCGCAGTTTCGATGGCGTGAACGGCGTCGGACCTGATTCCTCAAATCTCGCCGCTTCCACCGGTTCGCGCCAACGGGGCGGCGGCATCACCGGCCCGGCCGATAGATCGGCGGCTGGTACCGCTTCCTTCGCCGGTGCTTCGTCCGTGCTCGCCGAGGATTCGGTCACCATCGCCACCCAGTCCACGAGCTGCTGGAACTGCGGACTGTGTCGCGGGCCGAAGATGGGGTGATTCATGCCGGCGTGGTCCCGGCGGGGAATCGTCAGAAGTGGGCTGTCCTGGGGCCGCTCGCGATCCACCAATGCCAGCACGGCCGCCAGGTTGCGCATCGTCGAGCGGCGATTGGCCATGCCGTGCAGCAGCGCGCGGTCGAGCTCAAACGACTGTGGGCCGCCCGTTCGATGGCAGCCGGCGAGCGTGCAGTTGTTCACCAAGAGCGGCTGCACTTTGCGCGTGAACCGCTCGACAACGCCGTCGGGCAACTCGTCGGACGTCGGCGATCGGACAGAATTGCGCGCCGGAGCCGCTTGAGGATTCGCGGTGGCGGCAGCAGCGGTCGCAGGGGATTTTTTGGCGGGCGCAGGCCGGCCAGCCACAGCCAGCCGGCGCTCGAGCAGCTCCAACTTCGCGTGTCGCGGATCGAGCCCCCGGGCGGCGACGAGCTCCTCCGCGGCTTGGGGATACAGTTCGAAACGTAGGCACCAGTCGGCCAACAGCAGGTGCGACTCAGCCGTCGGACTTTGCATCTCGCTCCGTTGACGCCGGTAGGCCTCTTCCAGCGTGTCGCAAACCATCGCGACGCCCGCAGCCGGGACGCTGATCTCCGCGCCGCCGTGGGCCACAACGTAACGGTCGGCCGACTGCGAAATCTGGCCCGTGAGCACGCCACCGTCGCGCAGCAACAAAACACCGTCATGCGATTCGGCGGCGGCTTGCGCCGGCTGTGCCGGCTCCGCAGCGGCGGCCCGGTGAACCCGCGGCGGCGCGAAGGCCATCAACATTGTGAGAAATGGAACGGCAACACGGATGAGATTCGGTCCGGACATCGGCGCGGAAGGGTAGAAGAACGGTCGCCCACGGTCAATACTGGCAGCGCCAGCAGGCCGCGGATATACTTGCCAGAGGGCACGGCTCGGAACATGAAATCCACCCCACAACTGCGGACGACGGTACATTACTCGGGCCGGGTACAAGGGGTCGGCTTCCGATACACGGCCCGGTCGATCGCCCGCGGCTACCCGGTGACGGGCTATGTCTGCAATCTGCCCGACGGCCGGGTGGAACTGGTTGCCGAGGGCGAACGCGCCGAGTTGGACGCGTTCCTCGTCGAGGTTCGGGACCGTTTCTTCAACAATATCCGCGACGAACGGCGCGACACGCAGCCTGCCACCAGCGAGTATTCCGGCTTTGAAATCCGAGTGTAGCCCTCTCGCTCCGTTCGGCTGAGTACACGGCCGGAGCCGCGAGAGGAATTCTTCTCGCGGAGCGAGAAGAGTACACTGGAATTGCCCACCCGCCGACCCTTGAACGCCGCGACGACGTAAGTTCTGATAGAGGTCGGGACGGTACTATTCGTGATTTATCGTATCGATCCATGATCGAGTCCCGTTCCCTGCTAAATATGATTTGTCCATATGCCTGGTAATCTCAGCTTCTGGCTCACGCCGTTGTGGTTCCTGTCGGTCGGCGTCACGCTCGGCGCCGCCGTGCTCGTCGTGTTTTACGGCCTGCTGTGGCTCGTGTCGCGGCCGGCCGCAGCCGCCGTGTGGCGGACAGTTCAAGAAAGCGTGCTGCAATGGATCTCCTACGTGGTGCTGGTTTATGTGTCCTTGTGCTTCCTGGCCACGCCGATGATGCCGTGGCGGAGCGTGATTGATTCGGTGCGCCGCCTGCCGTATGTCGGGACAAATCAGCTAACGGCAACGATTCCCCCGCGCACTGATGACGAGGAAGTTGAAGTCGGCTTCCAATCCGACGAGCTGCAGCGGTATTCGTTTTCGGCCGATCAGGATGTGATCGTCGGCGTCGAACCGAAGAAGGCGTATTCCGACCCGCTCATTGAAGTGGTCGCCGACGAGCCATACGTCTGGACACCGAGCAGTAAGTTCGAGCGCAAATTCTCCGGGCCGATCACGTCGCTCTACGTCACCAACCAAAGCGATGCGCCGGCCAAACTGACGATCGAGATTACGACGGATGTGCCGATCGTCGAGTCGCGGCAGATTTTCTGGACGGCTGCCGCGGTCGTCGGCGTGTATCTCATCTATCTCTTGCAGACGTGGCTGTTGCCCCGCCTGTCGGCGGTCGCCCTGGCCACCTCCAAGGAGGCGGTCGCCCAACCGCTGTATCTGCTCGCCCTATTCGGCGGCATGGGCTTGCTGCTGTTGTACGTTTACATCCCGTACAACACGTTCGGCGAGGACGTCAAAATGTACAAGGATTCCAGCCTGACAACGATCATGGTGCTGGCGATCCTGGTGGCCTTGTGGACGGCCAGCGTATCGGTGGCCGACGAGATCGAAGGCCGCACGGCGCTCACGCTCCTTTCCAAACCGATTAGCCGCCGGCAGTTCGTGCTGGGCAAGTTTATCGGCATCGTCTGGCCGATTTTCCTGATGTACGTGGTGTTGGGGGCCTGGATGCTGATCTGGGTCTCGTACAAGGTGGTCTACGACGCCCGCGAAACGTCCAACCCGGATCCCACGTGGCAACTGTGCAACGCCGAGATGGTCAGCGCCATTCCTGGCCTGGTGCTGGCCTTTTTGGAGACGGTTGTGCTCGCGGCGATCAGCGTGGCGATTTCCACGCGGCTTCCGATGCTACCGAATCTGGTGATTTGCGGCGCGATCTACGCGCTCGGGCACCTGGGGCCGCTGATCGTGCAGTCGTCGGCCGGGCAGAACGAGTTCGTGGCCTTCTTCGGCAGGGCCATTGCAGTTGCGCTGCCCGTGCTCGACCACTTCAACATTCAGGCGGCCGTGGCCGGCGGCGTGCCGGTGCCACCAACGTACCTGTTGTGGGCCCTGCTATATTGCGTGCTCTACTCGGCCGCGATGATGTTGCTCGCACTGATCCTGTTCGAAGATCGCGATCTGGCGTAGTGTACGACTAACCCGCCCGGCGCCGCAGTTCGCGCTCGATAACCGGCTGCGTTGAGCCGGCGATGATCGGCAAGGCAGGCATAGCGAACGGTCCCTGCCGGCCGGCCGATTTGCCGTCCCAGGCATGCTCTTCGATCCGCTCCAGGATCATTTCGGCGACCGCTACAACGTTGCGTCCAGCAACGCCGTCGACGCGCGGCGTCCCGCCTTCGCGGATTGCGCGTATGAAGTCGCGCTGCTCTTCTTGGATGGCGTTCACCGCCGCCGGTTGATGCTGGGTACGGGCCAGCAATTCATCGAACAGATGTTCTTTCAAATACGCGCGATCCGTGTGCGAGAGCCTCTCGACGTTGAACTCACGGCGTAGCACGTCGTCGCGCGGGTGGACGACCGTCGCCTCGTGCGTCGCAAAATTGATCGACGTGCAGGCCCGCGACGTGAAGACCGACATTGTCCGTTGCTGCTCGAAGCTGACCCGGGAGGCCGTCAATTGGGCCACGCAGCCGCTGGCAAACGTGAGGCGTGCCGTGGCCAAATCTTCGTGGCCGCCGAGCACCGACACGCCGAGCGCATCCACCTGCTCGACCGGCGACTTGGCCAGCGACAGGACGATGTCCAAGTCGTGGATCATGACGTCCAGCACGACGCCGATGTCGGTCGAGCGAAAGGTGTAGCCGCTCGTGCGGGTGGCCGTGATGAATTTCGGGTCCCGGACATCGGTAGCCACGCACGCCAGCGCCGGGTTGAAGCGCTCGACGTGGCCCACTTGCAGCACAAGGTTTTGCCGTCGGGCGAGTGCGACCAACTCGTCGGCTTGGGCAGCGGTCGGCGCGATGGGCTTCTCCACCAGCAGCGAAACGCCGCCGCTCAACAAGTTGATGCCGATGGCGTGATGCAATACGGTGGGCGCGGCGATAATCGCGGCGTCGATCTCGCCGATCAACTCGCGGTAGTCGGCGACGGTGCGGACGCGAAATTCGTCCGCTGCGCTCCGCCGTGCCGCTTCGACCGGATCGGCCACCGCCACCAAATCGATTTCGTCCAGGCCGAGCGCGATGCGAGTGTGGATGCGGCCAAGATGGCCGGCGCCAATCACGGCGACACGCAACTTTGTCACGCCGCCCTCCTTGCCTCCCGGCTGCGACCGTGTCGCCCCTCTTGCTGCGTCTCGACGAACGCCAGCAACTGATTGACCTGCGGCACGAGCTGGCCGTTGCCGCGGAGGATTTCGCGGGCCGGGTCGAGGCCGACCTTGGCCCGGTAGATCAAGCGATGGGCTTCGGCCAGGCAGTCGATCACGTGCGGAGAGAACTCGTGCCGCTTGAGGGCCACGATATTGATGCAACGGGGCCGGGCTGGCGCACCTTCGCACAGCATGAACGGCGGCACGTCGTGCAGCACGCGGCTCAGGCCGCCGATGAAGCTGTAGCTGCCGATCGACGTGAAATGGTGAACGGCGACCGCACCGGAAATCGACGCGTAATCTTCGATGTGCACATGGCCGCCCAGCAGCGAGCCGTTGGCCATGATGATGTGATCGCCGAGCTTGCAGTCATGGGCGACGTGGCAGCAGGCCATCAGGAAATTCTTGTCACCGATCCGCGTGATGCCGTCCTCTTTCTCGCTGCCGCGATTGATCGTCACTCCCTCGCGGATTGCGTTGCCGTCGCCGATGATGACCTGCGTATCGCTGCCGGCATAGCTGATGTCCTGCGGCTCGCCGCCGATGACGACCTGAGGATAAATTAGGTTGTCGCGGCCAATTGTGACGCGGCCCATAACCGTTACATGGTTCAATAGTCGCGTGCCGCCGGCAATTTGCACATGCGGGCCGACGACCGAGAACGGGCCAATTTCAACGTCGTCATCGATCTGGGCCGAAGGGTCGACGTGAGCGTTCTCAGCAATGCGAGTCTTCATCCGTGAGTGCTCCCGATTGCTCCCATCATCTGGCGGGAAGAGTGGTGCTACATATCCGACCCATCCTGGGTCGGTGTCTTTCTTGGAGGTTACAATTGGCTAGTCGGAACCCGGCCAGGATGGCCGGGCTATGTTTTCTAATTCATGCGCAACGACGTTCGGCCACAACGGCGAACGGCCGGCTCACGACCTCGAACTCTGCCTTCAATCGCCGGGCCAGTTCGGCGTGCAGCGCATGGCCGCAGCGAAAACCGACGACGTGGCCGATAATCTCGCAGCCGGTCAGGGCCAGGTCGCCGATCACGTCCAGGATCTTGTGCCGCACGCATTCGTCGGGAAAACGGAGCGTGTTTTCGATCGGCCCGTGCGCGCCAAAAATCAGCAGGTCTTGCGGCGTGACGCGCTGGCCGATGCCTTGGGCGATCATCGCTTGTGCCGTTTCCTGCGGAATGAACGTGCGACAGGACGCCAGTTGAGAGCGGAACGAATCGGGCGTGACGTCGAGCGCGTACGTCTGCCGGCCAATCGCATTGCCGGGGCCGAAATCCAACTCGTACGACACCGACAGACCGGCAGTGCGTGGCGGCTGGGCCTCGACCCAACTGTCGCCACTGCCGACGCGCACCGAGCGCTCGACGACGATCTGCCGAACCGGGCTGCGCTGATCGATGATGCCCGCCGCGTCTAGCGCTTCGACAAACAGTCGCGCCGAGCCGTCGCAGCCGGGCATCTCGGGCGCATCGACCCACACTTCACAGTTATCGACGCCCAGTCCGGACAATGCGGCCAGAACGTGCTCGACCATCTCGACGCGGATGCCGTTCGCATCGAGCGTCGTGCGGCGCGGGACGTCGACGCGGAGCGACGGATCGACGGGGATGCGCGCGGCTGGACCGATATCGTGCCGCACAAAGGCGATGCCAGAAAATTCCGGCGCTGGCCAGAACTCGACGCGGACGTCGCGGCCGCTGTAGTAACCAAATCCGGTCACACCGACGGGCCGGGCAAGCGTGCGTTGGCGGCGCGCAACGGTCATTCGAGGATGGCTCCCAAGCGAGGTTGTGTCCGATGTGGACAGGCGAGTCGGGCAGTGCCGCTCACCAAAATCGGGCCGTTCGGCCGACGAGTTACCGAGGAATCTGTGTTGCCGGCGGACCCGCGGGTCGAGTTCCGATTTGTGGCTGGGCCACCTGGTCGCGGTTCAACAGCGCCAGCACGTCCGGCGTGATGTCGATGCTGTCCTGGTAAATCACCGGCTTGTTGATCTCGCGCAGCACGTCCTCGCGCTTGTTGGGATCGACCGGCTCGCCGTTGAACTTGATCACCAGGCCGATGTTGTGCCGCTTGGCATAGTAGCCGATGGCCTCCACGACTTCCAGATACGTCTGATAATAAACCTTGGCCTCGCGCTCGAGGAAATCTTTGCGGAGGCGGGTCATTTTGAGGTTGAACTCCGCCATCATGCGGGCGACTTCCTCGTCGAACTTCTTATACTCGGGCGAGCCGACGTTGTACTTATTGCGCTCCTGCTCCGCCGCTGCGATCTTGTCGCGATCGGCCTTGAGTTCGGCCTCGATGGTGGCCATCTCTTTCTTCATGCTTTCCATCGTGTCGCGGAAGCGCTTGTGTTCTTTGAAAATGTAGCTGACGTCGACGACGCCGACGCCATGCTTCTCGGCGTTCAGGCCGGCCGGATTCGGGGCCTGCGCATGGGCCGCGGGGAACAGAGAAACCATCATCGACAGGGCCGTGGTGGCTGCGGTAGCGACAACTAATCGCTTGCGAGACGAAAGAACTTTCACGTCAGCACTCCTTGCTGTGAGCGGTCATCCGTGACCATCCGTTGTAACGCCAGGTGCGGGAAGCGGCGTACGCTTTTGGTTGAGAAGCGGTCGGCCACAAGACGCGGGAAAAAGGCCTGGCTCCCAAAATGCGGGGCGTATTGTGGCGAGAAGCCACGAGCGCGTAAAGGCCAGTATTCGGGGGAACGGATTCGTGGTCCAATGTCCGTTGTCCGTTGTTTGCAGGCTCGTTTTCCGACGTTGATAGCTGACAGTAGGTGGGACGTTGTACATGGTCCAAGGTAATGACCACGGACAACGGACCACGGACAACTCTCCATTCCGCTTTTGACACGGCACGCACGAGACGATATCCTCGCCGCCCCTTTCCGACGGAGACCGCCGCTTGAGTCGCTTGCCACGCGTACTGATCGTCGATGAATCGGCCGAGTCGCGCGAAGTTCTGCGCATGCTGCTGGAGCGTCGTGGCGCCACGACCATCGAAGCACAGCGGCCCGAACAAGCCGTCCAGTTGGCAAATCTTCACCGACCCCACCTGATTGTGCTGGACGCCGAGAGCGACCATAGCTCCCAGGGCGCTG
>JBIOWO010000063.1:0-11960 GCA_044868555.1 Lacipirellulaceae bacterium
CGCCCCAGAGATTCTCGGCAACTGGGGCGTTGCCCCAGCCACCCATGGGTACGCAATTTCAAGATTTGCTCTACTTGCCGCGGTTCGATAGCTCGCTGAGTGTGCGGCGCACCTCCGGCACCACGCCCGGCGAGATGCGGGCCTTCTTCAGCGCCGCCGCGTCTGCCGACGCCAACCGCTCCAGTGCGGCAACAATCGGCGACACGTCGGCGTCGGCATTCTTTCTGGCGAGTTCTCGCGTGCCCTTGATCGCATTGCTGACGATGAGCGACCGCTTGTTGAAGCGGTCTTGATCGTTCGTTTCTTCTTGGGCGCTCGGCAGGTCTTCCAACTCGAGCATCTCCGCCAGCGTGCCGACCGCCGCGGCATTCCCCCGCAGGGCCAATCCCATGGCCGAGTTGTATCGGGTGTCCGGATGTGGATCGCCCACCATGGCCTCTAGCCGTTCGATCGCCCAGGGCGTGCCGATCTCGCTCAGCGCAAACGATGTTTGCATGCGAATGAGCGGATCGCTGTCGCCGGCGAGGCGGGCCAGCGCGGTCTCCAATTCGGGGTGCGTCAGCTCCTGGGGCGGATCGAGCCGGTGCAGATTGTAGGCCCGCACGGCGATCGCCTGCACGGCGCCGTCGCGCACGATCTGCTCGCGTGGGTCGCGATTGGTCTCGGCCGCCTTGATCAGCGCCGCCACGCCATCCTGAACCTCGAATTTTCCGAGTGCCTGGGCCAGGTACATGCGGAAGCGAACTTCCTCGTCACTCATTCCGCCGCCCGTGCCGCCCTCGTCGATCTGTCGCTCCAGAATTGCGGCCAGCTCGTTGGCCGCCTTCGGATCGCGCCGGAACTTCTCAAATTGCTTGTCGCGCAGTCGATTGGCCAGATCGAACGCCGTTTGGAACCGGGCGATGCTCGAACCCTGTTCCAGCCGCTGAACCAATTCGTTCGGCTGCGCGCTATTCCGCCGCACCAGCCACTTGGGCACCTGCCACACGGCCAGCAGCACCAGCACGATGAGGGCCGGAATGACGAACAACTGCAGGATGAACCGGGCCGGCGGCGGCTCGACCGGCGGCAGCAACTCCTCGCCGCTCGCCGCCCGGTGCGGCCAGCCGTTGGCTGTGGGGTCATCGGGTCGATATTGCGATTCGGACATCTGGATTCGGGATGCTAGATGCTGGATGCTAGATGCTGGATGATGGTTGTTTGATCCCGCACATCTAGTATCCAGCATCCAGCATCCAGCATCTAGTACCCGGCTATGCAACGCATCGACCTTACGCTCGCCACGCCTGCCGAGAATCTCGCCTTGGACGAGGCGCTGTTGGATTGGGCCGAAGAGGACGGCCCGGGCTGGGAGTTCCTGCGGCTGTGGGAGTCGACGGAGCCGCTCGTCGTCGTGGGCCGGTCGTCGCGCGTCGAACAAGAGGTCGACGTGGCGGCGTGCCGCGAGCATGGGATTCCCATCCTGCGGCGCTCCAGCGGCGGGGCGGCGATCGTCGCCGGGCCGGGCAGCCTGATGTTCGCCGTCGTGCTCAGCTACCAGTTGCGGCCCGAGCTGCGCGACATCCGTCGCGCCCACTGCGATATTCTGGGCCGGCTCGCCGACGCGCTGCGGCCGCTCGTTTCACCGGCGGCCGACGTCGTCCAGGCCGGCACCAGCGACCTCGTGCTCATCGACGAGTCGCCTCGCTCGGCGACGCCGCGCAAGTTTTCGGGCAACAGCCTGCGGGCCAAGCGGACGCATCTGCTGTACCACGGCACGCTGCTGTACGACTTCGACCTCGCGCTCCTCGAGACGTGCCTCAAGCTGCCACCTCGCCAGCCGGATTACCGTCGCGCCCGGGCGCATGGCGACTTCGTGATCAATCTTCCGCTCGAGCGCACCGCGCTGATCCAAGCGGTCGACGCCGCCTGGCCGACACAGGACGAGGTCAAGAGCTGGCCGCAGGGGAGAGTTGCCAACCTGGTGGCCGAGCGATTCAGCCGCGACGAATGGAATCTGGAATTCGGAACATAGCCCGGCCATCTTGGCCGGTCTGGAAAACGCAGCATCTCGATCGACCCAAGATGGGTCGGCTATATTGCTATTTGCCGCCCTTCCGCCGCGGCTTCTTGCGGCGTTCTTTCTGTTGGCGGCGTTGCTGCCCGCTGCGGCGCTCGGTGGTCGGCACGTCGTCGATGTTGTCCGCCGACTCGATCGCTCCCAGCGGGCCCAGATTTTCTTTCCGCCGATCGGACTCGCTCCGCTTGTTGCGGGCGCGGCGATCGTCGTCCTGCTCGCGCTTTTCGATCAGGTGTTCAAGCTCCGGCGGAACCGGCAGGCGCTTGCTCATGGTTTGGCCCTCGTGCGCTTCCTAAATTCTCACGGCTGATCGGTAATAATCTCCACGTCCTGTTGCCCCGGAACGCCCGTCGGCGGAACCGGCAGCGCCTCGTCGGAGAGAAACGGCTGGCCCTGGGGCAGCGGTGCATGAGCCGGGTCGCAGGGCGGGGCGTAAAATTTCTGCTGCGGCAGCGGGGAGGGCAGTACTCGATACTCCGCATTCGAGCCGTATTCGCTGTGCGGAGCGCCGTTCCCATGGAGCGGTGGGATCAGCCGTCGATACACGCGCCTGCCGTCCGGAAGAATCGGGTCCCATGGCCGATCGACACGCTGCAGCGGCCCCTCGTAGAGCGGCACGCCGGTCCTCACCAATTCGCCTTGCTCGAACTCCGCGTATTGCTGATTGTACGGCTGGACGCGCGGAATGAGGGCGAAGAATACTTCCCTGCGCTCTTTTTCGATCCGCGTGTGCCGGAAGAACCAGCCGACTCCCCGGACATCGCCCAGGTAGGGGATCTTCTGCTGGTTCGTGACGTCGCGCTCGTCGATCAAGCCGCCGATGATCATTCCTTCGCCATCGCGGAGCATGACGTCGCTCTGCAGCTCGACCGTGGAAATATTGGGCGGCAGATCGGGGCTTTCGCGCTCGCCGCTCGGGGCGGAGATTTCTGGCGCGACGTGCAGCAGCACTCGGCAATCCTGGGTAATGCGCGGCGTGATTCGCAGAATGACGCCGGTCTGCACCGAAGCGGCTCCCTGTTGCGTGCTTGTTTCCGTCGTTGTCGTCTGCGAGAAGTAAATCGTCTCGCCCACTTGAATGCGCGCTTCCTGGCCGTTCAGCACCAACAATTTCGGCGACCCGAGCGTTTTGGAATCGGTCGTCGTCTCCAGCGCCTCGATCACTGCTTGCAGATCATGGCTGGTGAAGGTCGCGATGAACGACGGGGCCACGGGCGTGGGAACGCTCAACCCTCCGGTCGCGCCTGCCGAGGCCACACCGGGTAGGCTGAAGATATTGACGTCCGAGCCGGCGAGCCGGCACAAGGCATGAAAATCCACGCCGCATCGCTTGTCATCGGAAAGCTTCACTTGAAGAATGTGCGATTCAATCAATACCTGCCGCGGTGGGCAATCGACCTGATGGATGTACGTGGCGATTCGAGAGAGCGACTCGGGCACGTCCTCGACGATCACCAGCTCGCGGGTGCGACGATTGTCGGTCGCATCGCTCCTGCTCGTCGTTACTTTGCCGATCGGCGACAAGAAATTGGTGACCGACTCAGCCACCGCGAGGGCCGACGCGAAATCGAGGTCGAACACCTGAATCTGGCGCCCTTGCACGTCCGGCGGCAAATTGTTTGCGTCCGCCAGCGACGTGACCAGGATGATGTTGTTGCGCTGCACCCACGTGTAATTGGCCACCGACAGGATGGACGTCAGGGCCTCCTCCAACGGCACGTCGCGGAGCGTGATCGAGATCATCGCGTCGATGTCGTTTGCGGCCACGATGTTCAGATGCTGCGTCTGTGCCATCAGCGCCAGCACGCGGCTGAGCGAGGCATCGCGTACCGTCAGTGAAATCAGTCCGTTACCCTTCGGCGTCAACTGCACGTCGCCCGCCGGATCGCCGCCGGCCAGCGGCAACATGCCTTCAATCCGCGGCGACGGCAGCGATTCGCTGCCCGGCTGCAGGATCGGTCGTCCCGCGGCGCCCACGCCGTTCGTCGGCCGCGGCGCTGGGTCGTCGGCAAACGGCCCGGCCGGCCCGGCCGTCTGCTCGCTGATCGCGGCGTTATCCTGCTGCACGCGGTTAAACAAGTCCTGGAGCGGCGTCTGGGCAGCCGCGTCGGCAAAAGGCATTCCAACAAGGCACAACACCCCGGCCCACACAAATACCCACGGCACAGCGCGTCGGGTGGCATGCCTTCGCCGCGCAGCGGCGTAGGCATGTCTTGCAGCCCAGGAAACATGCTCACGCGGCTGCGCCGCGAGAGCATGCCACCCGCCGCTGAATCGCTTTTGAGCTGTAGTGCTCATTCCTGGACCTTCTTTTCCACGTGGACGCCGTCCGGCCCAATCGCTGTCACTGTAAACCCTTCGATCTCTTCTCCGACGTGAATCGTGCGATCGCCGATCATGGCCACGTACTGGTCGTGTTGCTTGACAATCACGCTCACGCCCCGGGCCCGCAACGATTCCAACTCGGTGTGCAGCTTGGCCACGGCGTCGGCCAGTTGAGTGGCCCGCGTGGCGGCGTCGGCCGCAACGATGCCTTCGCTCGTCAGGCCCTGCGCGTCGGTCACGCGCACCGGTTGCGGAAATGCCGGCGGCAACGCAAACGGATCGTATTGGACGATGGCCGCCAGGTCCGGCGCCTTCCACCGCTCGGGCTCCAAAACGTGCGACGCCACTCGGCTCGGTTCGCCCGCAGGCGCGGGCGCAGCGGCTTCAGGGGCCGCCGATGCGGCAGCCAGTTGCGGCCGGCGAGGTGGCGATGGTGGCGCTTCGACCGCCGGCTCCTCCGCGGCGACCGCTTCCTGCGAGCCGTCCGGCCCATATTGAATGTAGATCACGCCCATCAGCGTCACCGCCAGGACGCCGATCAGCACCATCTTGCCGGGCGTCAGGCCAATCTGTTTGGAAAGATCCTGCTCGTCAGCCACGGTGCACCTCCTCGGATCCGCCGTCCGCCGTGCCTTTGATGCCGAAGTAGATGATCAATGTTGCCGACATCGGGTATACTTTGCCGGCGTCCTGCGCGGTCACCGTCAGCCCCTTCACCTTGGAGAGTCGCGACAGCTTGGCCAACCGGTCGAAGAACCGGCAAATGCTGGCAAAGTCGCCCTCTCCCTGGAGCGTCACTTCGAGCTCCGAGTAGCCGGTCTTGTCGGCCGGCTTCTCCGGCTGAAAATTCCGGATCGACAGATTCTCCTCCGTCGCGATCCGCGTCACTTCCTTCAGGAATTGGCCCGCATCGGCGTCGTTGGGAACGCGGCTCTGCACGTCGTCGATCCGCCGCTCCACATCGGCCAGCGTGTTAGAGATCTTTTTATGCTGCTCGCGAATGAGCGGCGCGTTTTCCACCGATAGCATGACTTCCTCGATGCGGGTCGACGTCTCGAAAATCGCGCTCACGGTCGGCGCGTGCAGCAGCGAATATCCGACCGTCGCACACACCACGGTGATCAGCACACCGCTGTAGTGCAGCAACCGGCCAAATCGCCGCAGATCGTCATCAAGTACGTGCTGTGCCATGGTTGATTTGGTGAGTAAGTGAGTAGGTGAGTAAGCGAGTAGGTAGCGAACTCCTGTTGACTACATACTCACTTATTCACTTACTCACCTACTCACTCTTCCCCTAAAACTCACACTTCACCTGGTAGTCTCGCAACGCGCGGTTCCCATCCTCGCGCTCTTTCATCGTCTGCAATTCGACCCGGCCAAATAGCCCGCAGTCCTGCAAGCCGTCCAGCAATTCCGCCACGGCCGGGTTGTCCAAAGCGACGCCCGTCAGCGCCAAACTCGATGTCGACGCGGCCGGCGAATTCGTTCCCGCGGCAGGACCCATGTTCTGGAAATCGGTTAACTGAAGCTCTGTCACGCGCAAGCGCCCCTTGGTGACGCCGGCGGTCTTGCTGACGATGCCCAGAATCGCGAGCGCGCTCCGCTGACTTTCCAACTCCCGAGCAATGGCTTCCTGCTCCTGGAGCGCTCCGAGCCGATGCCGCATTTTGATCAGTTGCTTGAGCATGGTTTGTGTGGGCCGATGTTCGCGCGACAAGACTTCCAACTGCTGCGCGAGCGCGGTCTGCTCGCGCACCTCGAACCAATGCGACGCCCAGCCTCCCACGAGCACGAAGCAGACCACGACCATCCACTGGATAGCCCGCTTCCGCACCATTTGCCGGCGGCGAAACGACATCGGCAGGAGGTTGATCATGGTTCGCATGTGAATCACTCGTTCACGCTCAGTTGCTCGCCAGGTATTAGGTGTCAGGTGTCGGATATCCTCCGACACCTGACACCCGACACCAGACACCTAACACCTAACTACGCCAGGCCAGGGCCGACAGCGCCACCGCGCCGCCGAACATGGCCGATCGCGGCCCCGACGCCCACGGCATCTCTTGCGATTCGGCGGTCATCTTCCAAATGTGAACCGGCATCGCGAGCGCTTGCGCCAGGTACGGACCGATGTTGCACATCGACGCCCCGCCGCCCAGCAGCCAGATCGCGGCCGGGTGCAAATGGCGGCGCTGCGCATCCATGAAATGCAGCGTGCGGCCGATTTGCCGGGCCAGCTCCTCGATCGTTTCCTGCGCGGCGTCGGTAATGGCGGATTGCGTCCGCGTGTCGGCCGGCCCGCTTCCCTCCGGCGCGGTGACTCCCTGCGTGTCGACCAGGTGCTGCGCTTCGTCCAGGGTGACGCCGAAGATCCGCATGATCGAGTCCAACACTTTTCCAAACGAGCAATCATGAATCCGCCGCGCGTAGAGCGGACGGTCGTCGCCCACGATGCAAACGGTCGTGTTCGAATAGCCCCAGTCCACGGCCAGCACCCGCCGGCCGCCATTGAGCCCGCCGACCAGCCCGACCGCCCGCGCCAGCGCCAGCGGCACGCCGTCGACGGCCCAACAATCTAATCCCGCCTGCTGGCAGTCGTGGGCCAACTGCAACACCCACGGCCGCGACGTGGCCAGCACGTTTACGTTGAACACGTCCGTGTTCTTATCCGCTTTGGCCGCTTCCAGCTCCCAAAAATCAAACTCCATCTGGCCGCGCCGCTCGGCCCACTCCTCTGCCAGCTCGTCGCCGATGATTGTCCGCCGCTCCTGCTCGCTGCCGGGCGGCACGTTCAGCCCGCGCAATTCGCAAACATTCATCGGCGGGGCGCAAATCGCATCGCGGCCCGAAAAACCGCCACATTCCAGCGCCGCGCGAATCTCCTCCTGCGAGCTGCTCGGCTGGTCGCGGGCCAGTGTGTCGTCGCCGCTCCAGTCGCTCGTCCGCTGGACCACTGCCGCCCGATGCAGCCGCACACCGGCCGAAGTGCGCACCGCCTGCGCCAGCTTCACCGTATGCGTCCCCACGTCGACGCCGATCCAACCTAGTCGCTTCGATAGTGGCAAGTTGCTATCCTTATTCAATTCGGCGGGTGGCTGGGGCAACGCCCCAGGATTTGCGACGACCTGGGGCGTTGCCCCAGCCACCCGTCGTCATTCGTCATTCGTCATCTATTCAACGTCCTGCCGGCGCGGTGGGCCGCGGCGTCGTCAGTTCTTTGAAAACCGTCTCCAACCGCGACAGCCGGCCATCAATTTGGCGGAGCGTCGTCGCAATGTCTCGTAATATCGGCACCGACAATTGATCGCCGCTCTGAAATGCCGGCATCGGCGCTGGCGGCGTCACTTCGCCCCAAGCCGTGTGCGGCGGCGGGATCATCGCCCCTGCCAGCACTCCCATGCCGATCAACAACACGCAGGTCGCCGCACGGCGAAACGCGCGGTTGTCCAACAGGGCATCGATTCGTTGTCCAATGGTGCGATTGCTCATGATGGTGCCTCCCGTAAAAAAATCCAACTATTTTGCCAGCGTGGCGATATCGAACATCGGCAGCATGACGGCCATGACGATGGTCGCCACGATCACGCCCATCGCGACGATAATCAGCGGCTCCAGGATCGTCGCCATTTCGCGCAGTTTGCTTTCCCCTTCCTCTTCGTAGTGCTCGCCCATCAACTCGGTGACCATTCCGAGCGTGCCGGTTCGCTCCGCCGTCATCACCATCTCGGCCGCCACCGGCGGCACGAAGCCCGCTTTGATGAGCGAGCTGGCCAGACCGCGGCCGTTCAAGATTGACTCCTCCAAGTCGTCGAACAGCTCGCGGTACAACGAGTTGCGCACCGAATTGCGCGTCAGTCGCAAGCCCTCCAGCAGCGGCACGCCGCTTTCTATCATCAGGCCCATCAAGCGAAACGTCCGGCCGATGTAAAACGCGCGGGTGATATCGCGGATGAAATACGTGTTCAGCATGGCCGCGTCCCACTTCCGTCGACCGGCCTGCGTAAAGCGGGACGCGATCAATCCGACAAAACATGCCACCAAGATCGGCAACCAGATCAGGAAATGCTTTCGCAACACGTCCGATGCGGCGACCACCACCTGCGTCAGCACCGGCAAGTCCAACTCGAAATCGCCAAATATCTCCACGAACTTGGGCAGCACGAACGTCACCAGGCCGACCACGACCAGCGACGACACACCCGCCAACAACAGCGGATACGCCAGCAGCGTCCGCACCGTTGCCCGCACGCGAATCTCGGTCCGCTGAAACTGGGCCAAGCGCGTCAATACCTCGGGCAGTTTGCCGGCCGCTTCGCCGGCCGCCACGCTCGCCACGTACGCCTCGCCAAACACACTGGCCTGGGCTTCCATCGCGTCCGAAATGCTTTTGCCG
The DNA here is from genome assembly GCA_044868555.1 of Lacipirellulaceae bacterium. Classification (GTDB taxonomy): domain Bacteria; phylum Planctomycetota; class Planctomycetia; order Pirellulales; family Lacipirellulaceae; genus JABDGM01. Next base: position 8,778 of record JBIOWO010000063.1, read on the forward strand.
CCCGTAATATCGCGGTGTACTTGCGAAAGAATGGCGCGCAAGTTCGCGTTGCCGCATTGCTGCGACAGCGATTGAAACGACGTGGCCAGGTCGACGCCGGATCGTGTCATGATCGCCAATTGAGTCGTCATGCTGAGCAATTCGCGCCTTGAGATCGAGGACTTATCCCGCGCGCCCTTCAGCCTCTTGAAAAATGTATCAGCAGCCTTCGAACGCACGTCGATCAGGAACAAATTCTGCTCGCGCAGCGAGCGCTTGACCGCATCCACGTCCACGGCCGACATTTGGCCGGTCTGAACGTCGCCACCTGCGTTCTTAGCTGTGTAAACGAATTGCATGTTTTAGATTGCGGATTTCGGATTGCGGGTTGCGGATTGGGAAGAATAAATCCGCAATCCGAAATCCGAAATCCGAAATTGTCTCAAGGTGAAGCTGCCCATACTCGTGAAAGCCTTATTCGAAGTAAGCTACTCTCATCACTTCATCCAGGCTTGTCATCTCTTTCTCCGCCAGCCGGATGCCCTGTTCCAACAGCGTCTTGCCGCCGGCGCGGCGGTAGCAATCGCGGATTTCGTCCGTGCCGGCGTTTTTCGAAACCAAGGAGCGCAGCTCGCGGTCGACGACCATCACCTCGTAGATGCCCGTGCGGCCGACGTAGCCCGTGTCGTGGCATTTCGGGCAGCCCTCGCCGCGTACGAAGCTCCGTCGCTTGTCGCCCGTGAAATGTATCGTTTCCAACAGTTCGGCCGAGGCGTACACGAACGTCCGGCAGGCCGGGCAGACCGTGCGAATGAGCCGCTGGGCCACCACGCCCACCAGCGCCGCGGCGATCTTGAACGATTCGATTCCCATGTCGATCAAGCGGTGGATCGCCCCCGCGCAGTCGTTCGTGTGCAGCGTGCTCAGCACGAGGTGCCCCGTAAGCGCCGCCTGCACCGCGATCTGCGCCGTCGCCACGTCGCGGATCTCGCCGATCATGATGATGTCTGGGTCTTGCCGCAGAATGGAGCGCAACGCCGACGCGAACGACAATTGCCGCGATTCGTCCACCTGCACCTGGTTCACCAGCTCGACCTGGTACTCGACCGGGTCCTCGACCGACACCACGTTGCTGTGAACGTTTTTGATGAGCTCCAGCGCCGAGTACAGCGTCGTCGTTTTGCCGCTGCCCGTCGGGCCGGTTACCAACAACAGCCCGTACGGCTTCGCCAGCAGCCCCTTGAGCTGCTTGAGCATGTCGGGCGGAAAGCCCAGCAGGTCGAGATTGAACGTGAGGTTTTCCTTGTCCAGAATACGCATCACGATCTTCTCGCCCAGCACCGTCGGCAGCGTCGACACGCGGAAGTCCACCTCGCGGCCCTCGACCGTCACCTGAAACCGCCCGTCCTGCGGCTTGTTGTGCTCGGCGATGTCCATCTTGGCCATGACTTTGACGCGCGACACGAGCGCCGGGTGCATGTCGCGCCGCGGCCGCAACGCCTCGTACATCTGCCCGTCGACGCGGAACCGCACGGCCGAATACTTGCGGCTCGGCTCGACGTGAATATCGCTCGCCCCGGCCCGAATCGCCTGCACCAGCAGGTAGTTCACCAGGTTGATGATCGGGCTGCCGTCGACCATCGACTCGACGTTCGTCAGGTCGACCTCGGCCGCGTCGGCCTGCAATTGCACGGTCGACTCGTCCATGTCGGCCGTCACGGTGTCGACTTCGAAGCCTTCCTCGTAGCACCGCGGCAGCGTCCGCTGGATGCTGCTGCGAAACGCGAACACGGCCCGCACGTGCAGGGCAGTGATCCGCTCGATCTCGTCGAGCTGCTCCAGGTTCTGCGGATCGGCCATCGCCACGCACAACGTGTCGCGGACCTTGAACAAGGCCACCGCATCGAGCTGTTCCGCCACCCGGCGCGGCAGCAGCCGCACCGCCACCGGGTCGATCATGCCGTCGCGCAAGCGGACGGCCGGCACGCCCAGGTGGTCGGCGATGAACGGCAACATCGTGTCTTCCTGCACCATGCCCATTTCGACCAGCACTTCGCCCAGCCGCAACCCCTTCTGCGACCCCTCGGCCAGCGCGGTGTCCAGTTGGGCCGGCGTGATGATATCGGCCCCCACGAGCTGCTGGCCGAGCGTTGCCCGCGCGACTGGTGTGGCACGTCCCTGAGCCTCCGGCGAAGGGCGTGGCGAATGCTTGCTATCGCCACGCCCATCGCTTGGAGCTTTGGGCGTGCCACCCGGCGCGCGTGTCGGTTCGTGTTCGTCGATGGCCGAAGTGTTCATTGCACAAAGCTCCGCACGGCGGCCCGCGTGTCGGCAAATATCTCAAACCGGGCCCCCACGCCCGTGGCCTTCAGCACCTCGCGGCACAAGGCGCCCGGGTTCGCCAGTTTCAACGCACCCCCGATCCGCTGGCATTTCTCCAACGAATCGAGCAGCAATTCCAGTCCCGCGCTGTCGATGATCGCTACTCCTTGCATATCGAGCACCACGTGCGGCTGCCCCTCCGCCAGCCGCAGTTCGAGCATCTCCGCCAATTCGGTTACGTGCTCACCGGAGATGCGATCACCCCCGCTGATCACGTCCACCGCGCCTTGGCATTTGTGTTCAAACATGCGTGTCCGTGGTCCGTGGTCCGTGGTCCGTGGTCAGAAAGACTTCCTCACAACTGACAACGGACGATGGACAACGGACAACTACCCTCTCGGCAAGAACACCGTAAACGTGCTGCCCTTGTTCAGTTCGCTTTCCACCGCGATCCGGCCGCCGTGCAACCGCACGACTTCTTGCGCTAGCGCCAGCCCCAAGCCCGTGCCTGTTTGCTCCTGCACGCGCGGGTCGTCGCTGCGGAAGAACTTGTCGAACACCTTCGACAGTTCGCTTTCCGCGATCCCCACGCCCGTGTCGGCGACGCTCATCTCGATTTCCTGGTCCGTAAAATTGACGCGAAATACGACCCGCCCGCCCGACGGCGTGTACTTCACCGCGTTGCCGAGCAAATTGACCAGCACGGCCGAAATCTTGTCCTTGTCCAGCGTCGGCTCCGGAAACTTCTCCGGCAACGCGACTTCCAATTCCAGTTGCTTCTCGTCCACTTGCGGGCGAATCTTGGCGATCACCTCGTTGAGCATCCGGCCCAATTCGGTCACCTGCTTGTTGAGCATCAACGATCCCAGCTCCATGCTGCTG
>JBIOWO010000064.1:0-2101 GCA_044868555.1 Lacipirellulaceae bacterium
AGAACCAGCCCGCGACTCGCATCGGCTCATGAAGCTTGTCGCCAACGGGGAAGCCCGGCGGCAGCTCGCGGACACAGACCACGAGGGGGTTGTTTTGTGAGTCGTCTGTGAACAGATCGAGCTCGTAGTAATGCCTGATGCCGAAGCGGCGGGCGACGTCGCTGGCCGCGCCGTCGGCCGTCTTGCCGACGTCGATGCGCGTGACGCGGCGGACCGTGCCTTCGAGCAGGACGAGCTCGCCGATCTGGTTGGCCGGTTCGTTGAAAAGGGGCGCGACGCTGTAGAGCCCTTTGGCCGCGCGGGCTTGAACTTCGCGTGCGAGTTGCTGGCGGGGCTGGGCTTCGTTCGACGATGTAAGCGGTTTCGCTTCGGCTGCCCACTGCTCGCCGATGGAGGGGAGTTGCTGCCGTGCGAAGCGAGTGAGTTGGTTTACGCCGATGCGACCGGCGGCGTCGAGTACTTGATAGAAGACCTCACGCTCGTTGGCGGTGATCGAGCGGCGCTGGCGAATGAGGTCGAACTGTCCGACGTCGACGCCCAGCTCCCCGAGGAGCGATTTGCCGAGCGACACGTACGGTGGATGCGGTTGCGTCGGGTGCCAGGCGATCTCGCGGCTGGCGAAGAGACCGTGCGGTGCGTTGTTGTCGGTCGCGAGCTTTCGGACGAAGACGCCAGCCGCGGCGGCGGGCTCGTCCAGGTTTTTCATTTCTAGCCAGGCTCTAGGGACGCGGGGCGAGATGACGGTCGCCGCGCCGGCGCCGTCAGCCAGCTCCATCTCGCACTCGAAGTAGGCGGGCATTTCGAGGCGCGCGGCGAGCTCGGTCGGCAGTTCATGACGCGCGGCCTTGGTGACGCGTCCCGTTAGTCCGACGATGTCGCCGGCGCTGTCGTTGGGTGCGGCCAGCACGGCGGAAAATGGCTTGCCGACGTGGACCCAAGCGGTGAGCTGCGGGCCGTCAAAGGTTTTTAATCGCCAGAGCAGTTCCGCGAGCTCTTCGCGCTGTGGTCCCGAGAGGGCGTCGCCCTCCTGCAGCCGCCGAAATCGTTCAGCGTTCCAACCGGCCAAGGCGAGCAATTCGCGGAACTGCGCCGGGTCGGCTGGCGGAGCCGGAACCGGCGACGATTGGGATTGCGCGACAGCGGCAGGTCGGACGGTCTCGACAGCCATTACCTGGTCCAACCGCTGTGCGACCCGCGGCCGGCCCAGCTCACGAATCAACAGGCCAACGGCCGCCGCCCCCAGCACCAGCGAAAACAATCGCAGGGCGACCCGGCCGGACAGGATTCCGGGTGCGGAGGGGCGGTTTGGCGAAATCAGGCGAACCACGGGCGGCGAATCCGTTGGACGAGTCGGGACGTTTTAGGTGCGTGTAATTCTATGGAAGCCTTGGAGTTGCGACAATCTTTGATGGTCAGACCGCGACGACAATCTCACGTCTATTCTACTTCGGTCCGCAGCGACCCCCGGCGGAGCCGGAGGCTGTTGGGCGCATGAAATGGCAGCCTGGAAAAATTTTCGGCGCGTCGGGAATAATCGCGGAAACACGCTGCGAAAAAGAGTGTGGTAGCCGCCGGTGGTGCTACAATGTACGCCGGCGCTTAGCCGCTTTTCTCACGGAACAATTAGCAAGGTTTGATCGAGTGCGTTGGTGATGAGGCACCAAGGCGCCCGATGCTATGTGCCGCGAGAATCGCGCTAACACCGGCTACCTAGCGGAACAGCTAACGGAGAGGCACGGGTGGCGCTTACGCGGGGTGAGTTCGCGGACTTGATCCACGAACACGCTGCGGCATTGTATCGCATCGCCTATCGCATGGTGGGCGAGTGTCACGATGCTGAAGACGTGGTGCAAGAGACTCTGCGCAGCGCTTGGACGTGCCGGGAGAGGTTTGAGCAGGGACGCGGTCAGCGGGCGTGGCTAGCCACCATTCTCCGCCGCCGCGTGATCGATCGCTGGCGTCGTGTGGGCCGACGCCTGGTTGTAGCAACGGATGGATCGCTCGACGTGGCTGTCGAAGCGGTCGATCCCACGGCAGATGGTTTCACCGACGAGATGCAATCGGCCCTGGCGGCGCTTCCTGATGAGCTCCGCGAGTCGCT
>JBIOWO010000065.1:0-13838 GCA_044868555.1 Lacipirellulaceae bacterium
GCACACATTCGAACTGGTGTTTTTTCGTCCGTGTCGCACTACGGAAGCGCTCCCGGTGTACACGTCGCGCGAAAAAAAAGCTGCCACAGGGGCGGCGACACCCCAAAACGACCTGACTCCTTCGAAGGGGTCACGAAAAGCCAAATAACCAAACTTGGCCTGCGTCGAAGGTACGCGCCAAGTCGACTGGACAGTTCATCAACTTCAGGAGAGCGAGGCTGCCGCCAAACAGCTGGACCATGCGTGCTGAAATCATTGCCATCGGCGACGAGCTCACGAGCGGGCAGCGGCTGGATACCAACAGCCAGTGGCTCAGTGAGCGCCTCAATGAGTTGGGCGTGGAAGTCGCGTTCCACACCACCGTCGGCGACACGCTGCAGGACAACATCGCCGTGTTTCGCGCGGCCATCAATCGGGCCGAGGTCGTCGTCGCCACCGGCGGGCTCGGCCCGACAGCCGACGACCTCACCCGCGACGCCATCGCCATGGCCGTGGGCGTCGAGCTGGTGCAGGACGATGCCGCGCTCGACCACATCCGCAAGTTGTTTGCCCGTCGCGGCCGGGCGATGCCGGAGCGGAATATCCTGCAGGCCCAGTTCCCCCGCGGCAGCCGCGTGGTGCCCAATCCGCACGGCACGGCCCCGGGGATCGATCTCACGGTGCCGCGCGAATGCTGCCCGCCCTGCCGCGTATTTGCCCTGCCCGGCGTGCCGGCCGAGATGTTCGCGATGTGGAACGCCACCGTGGCGCCGGCGATTCGGGCAGCCCAACCCGTCAAACGAGTCATTCGGCACCGGCGGATCAAATGCTTCGGCGTCGGCGAGAGCGACCTGGAAGCGATGTTGCCCGACATGATCCGCCGTCAGCGAGAGCCGCTGGTGGGCATCACTGTGAGCGGGGCCACGATCACGCTTCGCATCACGGCCAGCGGACCGAACGATGCGGCCGCCCAGAAAGCGATGGAGCCGACCGTCCATCAAATTCGCGAGCTCTTGGGCGTGCTCGTGTTTGGCGAGGAGGAGGACGAACTGGAACACGCAGTCGTGCGTCTTCTTACGGAGCGGCGGCAAACGCTGGCCGTGGCCGAATGGGCGACCGACGGACTGCTATCGCAATGGCTCGCCGAGGCAGCCGTCGGGACGGATTGTTTTGGCGGTGGCGTTGTCGTGCGAGACGCGGCAATGCTGGAATCGCTGCTGAGTGTGACGGCGAAACATGGGGCTGAGTCCGATGCGGCGACAGCCACGGCGATGGCCCGCGCTGTCCGCGACAAGTGCGGCACCGACTGGGGGCTTGGTGTGGCGGCATTTCCGTCGGCCGGACCCGAGGTTCCCACGGCGGCAGCCGGTCCGGCGGACGCCAAGGAAATGGCCGGCACGTTGCACGTGGCCCTGGCGATGGCCGACAATACACGGGCCAAGGGTTTTCCGTTGGCCAGCCACCCGGCGATTACCAAGACCCGCTCTGCAAAGCAGGCACTCAATATGTTGCGGCTGGCGATGCTCAACCGCGACATATAGCCGACCCATTTTGGATCGGATTGAAAGTAGACCACGGAGAATTTCCGGCCAAGATGGCCGTGCTATTTATGAACCGCATCCGCCTAGCCGCCGCCGCCCTCAACCAGACGCCGATGGCGTGGGAAGAAAATGCCCGGCATATTCGGGCCGCGCTGGATGCTGCGCGGACGACGAACGTGGGCATTCTCTGCCTGCCCGAGCTGTGCATCACCGGTTACGGCTGCGAAGACATGTTTTTTTCGGCCGGCGTCGAGCGGACCGCCGCCGAGCTCCTCATGGAACTGGTGCCGGAGACCAAGGGCCTGGTCGCCTGCCTCGGCCTGCCAGTGTTCCATGAAGGTGCGCTGTACAACGCGGCGGCTGTGGCGTGCAATGGACGGCTGTTGGGATTCGTCGCCAAGCAGCACCTGGCGGGCGACGGCATCCATTACGAGCCCCGCTGGTTCCGCCGCTGGCCGGCCGGCACCGTGGCCACGATCGAACTGGCCGGTAAGGAATATCCGATCGGCGACGTACTGTTCGAGTGCGGCGGCGTGCGGATCGGGCTGGAAATCTGCCGCGACGCGTGGGTCGCCGACCGCACCGGCGCCCGGCTGGCCCAGCGCGGGGCCGACGTGATTCTCAACCCCAGCGCCAGCCATTTCGCGTTCGCCAAGCAGCAGATACGCGAGCGGTTCGTGCTGGAAGGCTCGCGGGCCTTCTGCGTAAGCTACGCCTACTGCAATCTGCTCGGCAACGAGGCGGGCCGCTCGATCTACGACGGCGGCACGCTGTTGGCCAGCGGCGGCAAGATGCTCGTTCGCGGGCCGCGGTTTTCATTTTCCGATTGGGTGCTCACTTCTGCCGTCATCGATGTGACCAACACGCGGCGTGCCAAGGCCGAGAGCTTTCCCGACGTCGCTGCCAAGAATGCTGATGATGATGCGGGGCGAGTGGAAGTCGCCTTTGAGTTTCCGTACGTCGAGGAGGAACCGACCGGCGGCGTCACCGTACACACGGAGGCCTCCGGCCTTCGTTCGAATGGGACGATGCCGATTCGTGTTCCCGGGCACCCGAAATGGGAAACCGGTCCGCACCAGAAGGAAGAGGAGTTTACACGCGCCCAGGCGCTCGCGCTGTTCGACTATTTGCGGAAGAGCCGCGCCGCAGGCTTTGTGGTGTCCCTCAGCGGTGGTGCGGATTCATCGGCGGTCGCGGTGTTGGTCTCGCTGATGCTGCAATTTGCCGAGCGCGAAATCGGTTTGGGTGGCATCTTGAAGAAGCTGACGCACGTCCGCGACATGCCAGAGATCTATCCGCCGAAGGGGGGCCTGCCGTACGACGATGCCAGTCGCAAGCTAATCGCACGGCTGCTAACGTGCGTCTATCAATCCACGCGCAACAGCGGCCAGGACACACTGCGGGCGGCGGAAAAAGTCTCCGCTGCCATCGGCGCGGAGTTCCTGGAATGGAACGTCGACAAGCTGGTCGACCAATATGTCCACACCGTGTCGGCGGTCGTTGGGCGGGAGCTGAATTGGCAGCAGGACGACCTGGCCCTGCAAAACATTCAGGCCCGTGCCCGCGGTCCGGGCATCTGGCTGCTGGCCAATCTGCGCGGCGCGCTGCTCTTGACAACCAGCAATCGGAGCGAGGCGGCGGTGGGCTATGCGACGATGGACGGTGACACGTGCGGCGGCCTCGCGCCGATCGCCGGCATCGACAAGGCGTTCCTGCTCGACTGGCTCAAATGGATGGAAACGACCGGACCGGAGGGTATCGGGCCGCTACCGGCGCTGGAGATCGTCAACCGTCTGCAGCCGACCGCTGAGCTGCGTCCGCCCGCGGCCGATCAGACCGACGAGGCCGACCTCATGCCGTACCGCGTGCTGGACGCGATCGAGCGGGCCGCCATTCGCGACAAGCAGCTGCCGGTCGAAGTGTTTCAAACGGTTCGGCCGCAGTTTCCGCAGTACGATGCGATGCAAATGGGTACGTGGGTCGAGCGATTCTTCCGCCTGTGGTGCCGCAACCAGTGGAAGCGCGAGCGGTATGCGCCGTCGTTCCACTTGGATGATGAAAACCTTGATCCGAAGACCTGGTGCCGGTTCCCTATCCTCAATAGTGGGTTTGAACGGGAGTTGGAGGAGCTGCGCACGTATTTGCGCGAGTCGGCGGGGCGGAGCTAGCCTGGGTGGCATGCTTTCCCGCCGTGGCGGGTAAGCATGCTTTAAGTACACACTACATGCTCACGCCGCTATCGCGGCGAGAGCATGGCACCCTACTACACGGTTACTGGAAGACTTCTTCCAGTGTGCCACTGAGCTTTTTCCAGCGGCGGGAGACGTCGTCTTTGTCGCCGTATTGGAATCGCTTCACGTTCTTGTCTTCCCGTGTGTAGTGATACGCGGTGACTTCCTTGCCGCGGCCGGCAACGGCGGCGAAGACATACGCCACGTGGCGGATGTTGTCGTCGACGTAGACGACCGCCTTTACGTCCGGATTAGCGTACTTGAGCATCGTGATCATCATCGCGCCCTTGGGCTGGCCGGCCGTCATGAAGACGCCATTGGCGTAGCTTACACGACGCGGTTCTTCGAGTTTGAACGCGGCCGCATCCTTCGTGGTCAAGCCGTCGGCTTCCAGATCGTCGAGGTCGAAGGGCAAATAGTCACCGCCTGGCAAGTCGTGCACGGGCAGAGCGGTACGCGAGAAATCGTAACCATTTTCATTGAGCGCACGCTCGGTAGCCACGCGGAAGTCCGGTCCTCGCGACGTGAGTATCATCGCGTGAATGCCGAGGCCTTGCATGCGACCAATGATCGCCGGCAAGTCCTTTTGCGGCGGGTGCATCTTGGCCAGGTTGTACAGCACGCCTTGTGCTTCGAGCAGTCCCGCAAAGTCTTTCGCCACCAGGTGCTTCGATTTCGGATGGTTCTCCAGCAAGAACTTTTGCCATTCGAACCATTGATCGCTGCCCAGCTCATGGTTCATGGCCATGATTGTGTTATCGATGTCGAGCACCAACAGCACGTGCTCGGCGCCATGCTCGTCGACGAGCTGCTCGACCGTCGCGGCAACGTCGCGGAAGTCGTCCGTCTCGCGGACATCGCTGGCGAGCGCCGACGCGGCCCAACCGCCGCAGACCAGCGCGATCGTGGCGCACGAAACGAGCAGGACCCGCGCCGCGTGGTGAAGAGGAGGCGTTCTCATCGGATGCAGAATCAATGTTGGGGAAAAAGTCGCGGGTGTGATACCATGTCCAGCATAATTGCCGGCCCGATAATTTGCCACCGCCCGCGCCGTGAAGTACGGTGGCTTTTCGCTGCTTTTTCACTGTGCCCAGGAGTTTTCGTGCGATGGATCCGTTCCTGCAAATGGCGATCGACGAAGCCCGGCTGGGACTGGCGGAGGGCGGCATTCCGATCGGCTCGGTGCTGGTGGTCGACGGCCAGGTCGCGGGGCGGGGGCACAATCGCCGCGTGCAGCGCGGCAGCGCGATCCTGCACGCCGAGATGGATTGCCTGGAGAACGCGGGTCGATTGCGGCCGGCAGACTATCGCCGGGCCGTGCTCTATTCGACGCTCTCGCCGTGCGACATGTGCAGCGGCACCGCCCTGCTCTACCGCATCCCAAAGATCGTGATCGGCGAGAACCGCACGTTTCAAGGGCCGGAGGATTACGTCCGGTCGCGGGGAGTCGAGCTGGTGATCGCCGACGACGCGGAGTGCATCCAGCTGATGCGCGATTTCATCGCGGCGCGGCCGGAACTTTGGAATGAGGATATTGGTGAAGTGTGAGCGGGCGCCCGCGGCTACCGGCTAAACGGCAAGTCGACATTGGGAACAGACAGCGCGCACAGAGCGGCCGGGCGCCAACCTTCCGTGTAGCGCCCGACCGCTTCTGATCAAACCGAACTCTCACAACTCCCGCGACCGTCCGTGATCGCCCGCCTGTACGCCAGCCTTTGGAGGGCTGACATTTCACGATCCATCAGGCCACCATCCGCACGGCGTCGGCCGATTCTTTCGCCCCTTCAATGAACTCCTCGAAAATCCGCAGGTCCAGGGCGGAAGCGGTGTCGGCCTCCGGGTGGAACTGCGTGCCGAGGGCGAACCAGCCGGGGACGCGGCATTCGATCGCCTCGACGATGCCGTCCGGACAACGGGCCGTCACTTCGAAGCCCGGCGCAATCGCGTCGAGCGCCATGTGATGCATGCTGTTGACGCGCAATTCGCCGTCGCCGTACACCCGCTCCATCAATGAGCCCGGCGTCAGCTCGAGCGTGTGCCGATGGGCCGGGTCGAGTGGGTCGTGATGCGGCAGCGCGGCCGGCCGATCCTCGGGAATGTGCAGCAACAAATTGCCGCCCAGGGCCACGTTGATCAACTGCATGCCGGCGCCGATGCCGAACACGGGCAAGCGACGTTCGGCGATCAGCCGCACCAACCGGCGATCAAACTGCTCGCGGCGATCGGCCAAGAGGCGAATCGTCGGATGGAGCATCCAGCCATCGCGGCGCGGATCGAGGTCCGCCCCACCGACGAGCACGACGCCGTCGACCTGGTGGAGGAGCTGGTCCAGGTCGTCGTCGTCGGCCAGCGGAGGAATGATGACTGGAATGCCCCCGACCTTGCTGATTGCGTCGTAGTAGCCGGAGGAAACGAACGTAAACGCGGGTTTATCGCCCGCAGCATTAAGAAAATCGGCGTTGAGACCAATAATCGGCTTCGACATTGCTTTGCACTCCCTTTCTCGGCGTCGTCGAGACGCATGGTCAAGAGTTCTTCGCGGTCCGAGCGCGCGTGGAAAACCACGCATGCTCGGCGTTTGGCAGCATCGGTGACTGGACACGCACGGCGACTTTGAATCGCTGCGGACGTCGCGGGATCGATGGATCGCCGCGCTCCCCATGTGCCATCGCCACTCGGCCGGCCGCAGGCGCAATAGCCGGCGCCGGTCACCGATAGCCGGAAATCCCTTTCACTGGGCTGGAAGAACTCCCTGTAAATGTGGCCACGTCATGAGGCCTGGGAATGCAAGTTGGGGACTGAGTTTAACAGGCTCTTAACGTTTGGCAAGGAGATTGGAATATCTTGGGTAATTGGGAAATGCTAGCACAACATGCTGTGGATTAAGACGTTATGACGCCGCTGATTGTGTCCAACGTGTCGCACGTCGCGCGAACCACAAGTGACATCCGTCTCCGCATTCGGCCGCGTGCGCTACATGCCGGCGGACAGACTGTCGCCGATCAGTTCGTAGCCCACCCAGAAGATTCCGACATCGATGAGGAGGTGACTGATCCATGGCCCCAGCAGCGACCCGGTGCGATCGTAGAGCCACGCCCAGAACACGCCGCCAACCGTTACCGCCAACGACAGCAGGATGCCGACCCACATCTCAAAGAACTCATTTAGGATTACGACGTGATGCCCCATGAAGGCTACGGCGGAAAGAATGATGGCCGGCCAAAGTCGCACGACGCGGCGCAGCTGGCCGAACGTGAACCATCGCCAAAAGAATTCTTCCAGGAGCGAATGGAACAATGCGTAGAACACTCCCAATACGACGTACTTCCAGACAGTGTCGATGCCAATCTTTGCGAGCCGGTCGTGAATTTTGGATGCGGCGGTGGCAAATACGCCGGTGTCGCGCAAGTAGAAGTGGAAAACCAGCCAGCTAGCGCAGACCACAACTATGCCGAACGTCGCACCCAGCACGATCCCGCGCGCATGGGGCGGACGCTGAACGAGCGGTTCGCGGAGCACGGCCCACACCCATACGATCGGGAAGACGAATTGAAGACCTTTGCCAATCGAGTAAATCGCTTGCTGCAGACCCGTCGGAAAGTCGGCTGCGTAAATGAAGTACACCCACGTGAACAGTGTCGGATACACGAGCGCGAAGATCGCGCCGATCCAGATGAGCTTCCGGTTCGGTGAGGCGGTCGGGTCAGTTGCGCGGAGTTTTGATGCCATGTGTGGTCGCTAGGTGAGTGCCAGCGGGGTCCAGTCTAACGGTTGGGCGATTTGCAGACACTGCCAATGTCGCGGGTTTACGGTCTGTCGCGGCAAGGGTATGTTCGGTAAGGTCGGGTGTGTACGCTGAATGACTCCAAGTCGGCGTGGCCGCCGACGCTAAATTGCTTCCGACCTCTGACCTCCGACCTCTGACCTCTCCCCCGATGCACTTCCGCCGCGTTTTCCTGGAATCGTTCGGCTACACGCTGCCGGACGAAATTGTGACGACGGCGGAGCTGGAGCGGCGGCTCATTCCGCTGTACGAGCGACTACGGCTTCCCGAAGGCCGGCTGGAGCTGATGACCGGCATCCGCGAGCGGCGGTTCTTTCCGCCCGGCACGCGGCCCAGCACGGTCAGCATTGAATCGGCCCGCCGAGCGATCGACGCCAGCGGCATCGACCGCCGGATGTTCGGCGCGCTGGTGCACGGTTCGGTCTGCCGCGACTTTCTCGAACCGGCCACTGCCTGCCGCGTGCATCACGGCCTCGACCTGCCTGGCGAGTGCATGATCTACGACGTGTCGAATGCCTGCCTCGGCCTTCTTAATGGCATGATCCAGGTGGCCGGCATGATCGAGCTGGGCCAGATTCGCGCCGGGATCGTTGTCGGCACCGAATGCGGACGCGAGCTGGTCGAGAATACGATCGAGATGCTCAATAGCGACACATCGGCGACACGCGATTCGATCAAGCACTCGATCGCGTCGCTGACGATCGGATCGGCCAGCGTGGCGATTGTGCTGTGCGACGAGGAGCTCAGCCGCACCGGCAATCGGCTGACGTCAGCGATGGTGCAATGCGACACCAGCCAGCACGATCTGTGCCAGAGCCGCGGGATGGAAACGGTGATGCAGACCGACAGCGAGGAGCTGATGCGGCAAGGGATCGCAGTGGGCGCGGAAACGTTCGGCCGCTTCCTCGCTGTGGCCGGCTGGGAAGCCGCCGAGATCGACCGCACGTTCTGTCATCAGGTAGGAGTGGCCCACCGCAAGCTGCTGTTTGAGTCGCTCTCCCTCGACCCGGCGATCGATTTCGCAACGCTGGAAATGCTCGGCAATACGGGTTCGGCCGCGCTGCCGATCACGATGGCGCTGGGCATTGAACAAGGCCGGCTGCGGCGCGGCGATCGCGTGGCGATGCTGGGGATCGGCTCGGGCATCAACTGCCTGATGCTGGGAGCGGAGTGGCAAAAGAGCCCGCAGCACGAGCAAGGGACATCCCTTGCTCGCGCTGCGGGCTCAATGACTTAGCTGCCCAGTCCGACAACTAGCAGTAGCACCACGACGATGACGACGAGGATGCCGCCGCCGATCGCGATCCAGGCGCCTGCGGACAATCCCTGGCTTGGCGCGACGTAACCGGCCGGCTGCAGCGGGTTGTGATGCGCCCGTTGAGCCACGCGGCGTTTCATCTCTTCCAATTCGGGGTCGTGGAGCTCCTCCTCGATGAGCGAGCGGATCTTGCTCGAGCCGGGTCGCGACGCCGTGACGGCTACGTCGCTGGAAAGGGCCGTATCGCTCGCAGAGGTGCCGGACACGTCGGACTCGCCGGTTTTTGGCTTGGCCGACTTCCGCTGAGACACGCCCAGCACGTCCTCTTCGTCGAGCGGCGCCAGATTGAGTTCCTGCTCGGGGCCGCCGGTGCCGCTGCCCTTCTGGTCGAGCTTCTTTGTATCGCGATCGGAAACGGAGACCGTGCGACTGCTGCCCGATGGGACCTGGGACGAGCCGACCGAGGGCGCAGGCGTGGCGGGTCCCATGCCATAGCGCGAGAAGATCCCGCTGCCGACGCCGCTTTCGTGCTCGCCCTGGTCGATGTGGCCGCCGCCGATCGTGCGGCCACGGTCGGCCAGCCAATCTTTGAGCGTCGTAGCCACGTCGCCGGCCGTCTGGTAGCGCTCGTCCGGCTTCTTGGACATCATCACTTCGCAGATTTCAACAATCGAAGGCGGTGCATCGGGACGCGATTTGAAGATCGATTCGGGCTTGGTCGTCTGATGCTTCAACAGTCGCTCGGAGATCGAACCTTCGGGGAACGGCGGCCGGCTGGTGAGCAGGAAATACAGCGTGCAGCCAAGGCTGTAGATATCGGAGCGAGCATCCGCCTCGTGGCTGTTGAGGGCCTGCTCGGGCGCCAGGTAGTCGGCCGTGCCGAGCACGTTTTCCTCATTGGCCATGGTGAGCGACGTCTGATCGTCCTCGGTCAGCTTGGCCAGGCCGAGGTCCAGCAGCTTCACCGTATTGTGACGGTCCAGCAGGCAGTTGGCCGGTTTGATGTCGCGGTGCACGAGTCCCATGTCGTGGGCGTGCTGCAGGCCGTTGGCGACCTGGGCGATGTAGTCGGCCGCCGTGTCGTAATCGAGCGGCCCTTGCGCGGTGACGACCTGGTGCAGGTCCTGGCCGTCGACGTACTCCATCACGATGTAATGGATGTTGCCTTCGTTATCGATATCGTAGGCGCGGACGATGTTCGGGTCGTCGAGCTTGGCGACCGCGCGGGCCTCCAAGCGGAACCGCTCCAGGTAGGATGAGTCGCCGACGCGGTTTTGCGGCAGCACCTTGATCGCCACGCGGCGCTTCATCAACTCGTGTTCGGCCAGGTAGACGCTGCTCATGCCACCTTTGCCGATCTGGCCCAGCAGCTTGTACTTGCCCAGGCGAAAACCCTTGTGCTTGCCGGCGAGCAATTTGTCGGCCTGCCAACGCGTAACAACTCCCTCCTGGATCATATACTCGGCGAGCTGGTTCTGGTCGTCGAGCACGGCCTCTCCGTGTTCGCGCGATGCTTTATCGAGAAACGACGTCAGCCGGGCCTCCTCGACGAGGCCGCTGCGCCGGACCAATTCCAGGAACTTGTTGGCCGTTACCTTGGTCATTGGTGTCTGGAAATGTCGCGCACGATGTACGGTTGCCGAATAGAATCACCGCCGCCATGGCCTGGCAATGTTTCGCATCACGCAAATTCCACCGAACTGCGACGAGAAAAGCTGCCCAATACTTCTGTTCCGCCTGGATCCATCCTGCCCAACTCACCCCGAACGGGGCCAACGATCGTTTGGTTCAAACTCCTCAATGAATGCCTCGTTGGCGGCATGATGTGGCGCGAATCGCCTGTACTTTCAAGATACCACAGCCAGCGTGGCCAGACCAGCAGTTTTTCCATCACTTGCTTACGATTTATGGTCGCCGACGCAGGCCGGCCCATTCTGGAGGAACCCCCCACGGAGGCAGTTTTTGCAGCACGTGTCGCTGGAAGCGACAACCTTCACATTCCGTCGCGGCGCATGGCGGCGGCGATCAAGGCGGCGTCGAAATAATTGGTGCTCATGCCCGCATCAACGACAATCCGCTGAGCGTTGATGCCGCTGGAGCGGGGGCTCACGAGGAACGCCGCCACGTTGGCCACTTCTTCGGTGCGGACGGCCTCTTTGCGCAGTGTTGCCTGCTCGGCATACAGGTACGAATCGACATAACCCGGGATGCCCGCCGAGGCGGAAGTCTTTAGCAGGCCGGGGGCCACGGCGTTGAAACGCACCTGCGAAAAACGGCTGAATGACTTGGCCAGGAACGCCAAGGACGAATCGAGGGCCGCCTTGATCGGGGCCATGTAGCCGTAGTTCTCGCTGGCCATGCGGGTGGTCGAAATGGAGATGGTTACGACCGACGCATCCGGGGCGAGCAGGTCTTTCAACGCGTTGGATACTGCCACGAGCGAGAAGCACGAAATATCGAACGCCCTCAAAAACGCTCGCTTCGGCGTTTCGTGAAATGGCTTCACGCCGTCTTCATAATCGGCAAAGGCGATGGAGTGGACGAGGCCGTCGAGCACATCGTATTTTTCGGACAGCTCGCGGGCCAAACGCTCGATTTGATCCTCGAACTCGACGTCGCACACAAACACGGCCGCGTCGCCGACCAGTGGCCGCACCTGCTCCCGGCGTTCCTCGCTGCGGACGGCGTAAAGCACTTCCGCCCCAGCTTCGGCCAGCACGCGGCCAATGTGCCAGGCCACGCTCTTGCGATTGGCCACGCCCATCACGAGGATGCGCTTGCCGGTGAGTTGTAAAAAATCGGCCGCCATGGTGATCGTTGCTTTTCGAATTGATCACCACAGAGGACACGGAGTGCACAGAGGAACGGAAAGAATGCATTGAACACTTATCTTCACTAATCTGCGCTAATGGAATCGAGCATTAGTGGCGATTAGCGGAGATTAGTGTCTTTCTTCTCTTCTCTGTGCCCTCTGTGTCCTCCGTGGTGAGATGTCTTGTCGTCAATTCGGTTGTGCCATTTTGCAGGCGAAGTCGAACGTCGCCGCCGTTTTGCCGCCGTTGGTGACTTTCGCGCTCAAAAAAAACGCGTCGGCCATGCGCTCGACCAGCTCGACTTCCATCTCGATCGTGTCGCCCGGCCGGACCATCGTCTTGAATTTCACGTTGTTGATCCGCGTGGCGACCGGCACTGCAAAAAAGGTGTCAGGAGCCTTTTCTCTATCCGTAGGCAATTGCGGAGAGTTATGTTGCGGCGAAAAGGTTCCTGACACCTTTTTTGCAAGCAGCACCGCCCCGGCCTGCATCGCCGCTTCGACCAGCAGCACCCCCGGCGTCAACGGAAACCCCGGGTAGTGGCCCGCGTACCAAAACTCGTCGCCCGTGAACCGCTTGCGGCACACGATGCGATTGTCTGTCTGCTCGACAATCTCATCGACGAGCAGAAACGGCTCGCGGTGCGGGATCGCGGATTTGATGAGGTCGTTTGACATCGGAAAGCATTAACGCTGTCGTTCAGTCGCGAAAATCGCCCGGCTCAATTCCGATTCCGCAATCACCGAGTGTTTGCTTTGCTGCTTCCTTGGAAAGTAATCCTTCGATATTAGAACGGCGAACAAAATGATAGAAGGCGTCGGCCAACTCACGTCGCTTCGACTTGAGTGCCTCCTTATCAATTGTGTAGCGATCGGGTGTGGCGGATCTCAAATCCTCACTTGGATCATCTGGAAACTCTCGATAGTTTTTCATTTGTTCGGTGTCGAAACGCCGAGTATCGTGCTGGCCAATGTGTTGCTGTTGCGCTCGAACGCGAACGCTTTGCCTTCGATCATACCCGTCAATCACGACCAGTGCATGTTTGACCTGGGTCTGCCAAAACTCAAGGTTGGCGATGTGTCCGGCAGGTTGATATGCGTTGAGAGAGGCGAATTTGCCCACGGTTTTGGCAACCGCATCCGCGATTTCGATTGTGTAAGCCATGCTCAGCCTACTAAAGAACTCGCCGACATAAGGCAGCTGTCCACCTCATTGGCCACGATCACGCCGTAGTTCATCGCTCCCAGCCAGCCGGACATGATAATGCCGACGCTGCCGGCGTGGTAGAGACCGGCGATCTGTTGCGGCAGCGCGCGGCTGACGGCCAAACCCTCAAACTTCGTGCCGAAGCTCGCGCCGTTGACGTGCTTCGTGTAGTGCTGGAAGGTAATCGGCGTCGATGCCTCGACGTGGTCGAGTCGTTCGCGGATGTTCGGCACGTACTTGTCCAAGGCATCGAGCGTCGTCTCGATGAGGTCGCGCTTGCTCGCTTCGTATTCCTCCTGGTTGAGATCGGCCCAATCGCGGTAGTTCGCGTTCGTGCTGGAGACGATCAGACACCGCGGCCGGCCCTCGGGGCGGGTCCGCGGGTAGTAGAACGAAAACGTGCGGCTCGTAATGTCGCGGCTCAGCAGCAGCTCGGTGCGAAATAGCGGCGCCGTGGAGCTGAACAGCAGGTCGCCCGTCGATTCGTCGATCCGTTCCTCCGGCTTCATTGCCATGTAGACCTGCGTGCTGGAATTATTGAGCCGCACCGACCGGGCCTGATCGACGAAAGAGCGGTCGAAGTACTCCTCGCCGACCAACTGGAAGATCGTCGCATTGAGATTGGCGTTCGACATCACGGCCCGCGTGCGGATCGTCCGGCCGTTCACTTCGACCGCCCGCACCCGCCCGCCACGGCAATCGATCCGCGTGACGTCCGCCCTGATGCAGATGTCGACGCCACTCTTGCGCAGTTCGGCCTCCATCAGCCCGATGAGCTTGTCCGTACCGCCCTCAAAAGTGAACACGCCTTTGGACATGAAATTCGAGAACACGATGCCGTAGCTGATCGCCGGGTCTTCGAGCGTGCTGCCATTGGCATACGTAATCGGCTCCATCAACAGGCGAATCACGTCCTCACGGCCAGGGAAAAATTTGTCGAACAGCTCGCGGGTGGTGGTCGACTGGTCGTCGTAGAAGTTCATCCCGCGGGCCGTGTCGAAGAACGCAGTTGCCGCTTGCGGGTCG